>JBANFR010000018.1:0-37144 GCA_037975925.1 Verrucomicrobiota bacterium | reverse complement strand
GGCGCGCCGGTTGGGCGTGAGCCGGGTGCCGGTCCGCGAAGCGCTGGTGACTTTGGAGAGCGAGGGATTGGTGGAATTTCGGGAGACCGGGCGCGCCTTTGTGAAAAAGCTGAGCGTGCGCGATTTCAGCGAACTTTACGGCCTGAGACTTTTGTTGGAGCCGCCGGCGGCTCGGTTGGCGGCCCCCCACGTTCGACAGCACCTCGCGCAGTTCGAAGAAAACATTGAGGCCACCATGGCGGCGCGCACGGAACAGGAACTCACGAAGCTCGATTTGGATTTTCACGAACTCATTTTGATCGCCTCGGGAAATTCGAGGCTTTTGCGCGCTTGGCGTTCTTTCCGAAACGAATTGCAGCTCTGGCTGGGCAGTTTGCACCACCTGCAAAATCAGCGCAGCGACGCCTTGCGCGAGACGGTGGCTCTTCATCGCGACCTGCTTTCGCATTTTCTGAAGAGCCCGCCCGCCCAGTGTGAACGGATTTTGCGTGAGCACATTCTGGTCTGGCGCGAGTGGCTTCCGATTGAAGAACCCTAACCACCCCCGTTCCCATGTTTCCCCCCGGCATCCGGCAATCCTCGCGGAACTGCCAAACGTCTTCTTGTGACCGATGGGATGAACCCATCCCGGTCAGTACGCATCCTTTTTGGTGGCGGATGTTACTCGGCCTGGCGTGTCTGGCGGGTGCTCCGGCGTACGCTTCGTCTGAGGATGCGGCTTTTTTCGAGAGCAAAGTCCGCCCTCTCCTGATCGAGCGCTGCTACGAGTGCCATTCGCAGGAGAAAAAAATCAAAGGTGGCCTTGCGCTGGACACGCGGAAGGGCTGGGAGAATGGCGGCGAAAGCGGTGCGGCGGTGGTCCCCGGGGATCCCGACAAAAGCCTGCTCATTCGCGCGGTCCGCTACGCTGATTCCACGCTGGAAATGCCGCCCAAAGGGAAGCTGACTGCGGAAGAAATCGAGATCTTCGAGCAATGGGTCAAACGCGGGGCTCCCGATCCGCGGGTGAACGAGGCGGCTTCCTCGCCGTCCAAAGGCGGTATCGATTGGGAGCAAGCGCGTAAGCACTGGGCTTTTCAGGCTCCCGAACGCGGCCCGCTGCCCGAGGTCCAAAACAAGGCGTGGCCGAAAAACGCGGTCGACCGTTACATTTTGTCCGCCATGGAATTGCGGGGCATTCAGCCCGTGGGTCAGGCACAAAAGCGTGACCTCATCCGGCGCGCGACCTTTGATTTGACCGGCCTGCCGCCGACGCCGCAGGAAATCGAGGCGTTTTTGGCTGATTCATCGCCCGACGCTTTTGCCCGCGTCGTGGATCGGTTACTGGCGTCTCCTCATTACGGGGAGCGCTGGGGGCGCCACTGGCTCGATGTCGCCCGCTACGCGGAGGATCAAGCGCACACCTTCGGGGTGCGCCCCAACACGAGCGGTTACCGGTACCGGGACTGGGTGATTGCGGCCCTGAACGCGGACATGCCTTACGACGAGTTTGTGAAAAGGCAGATCGCCGGAGATCAGCTGGGCGACTCCCCGGAACAGGTTCGGCAACACGCAGCGGCTCTCGGTTTTTTTGGACTCGGTGCTGTTTATTACAAAAACAGCGACAAGGCGAAGGCGGAGGCTGATGAACTCGATGATCGCGTGGACACTCTCTCCCGGGGCTTTCTTGGGCTCACGGTGAGCTGTGCCCGGTGTCATGACCACAAGTTCGATCCGATTCCGACGCAGGACTATTATTCGCTGGCGGGGGTGTTTCGAAGCTCGAAGCTCTCGGACACTCCGCTGACTTCGGCGGAGGAAGTCAGCGCTTATCAGCAGGCGCAGGGGCGGATTAAAGAGCTGGAAGCAGGGATCAAACAATTCACCAACCAGCGCAAGGAGCGGTTGGCGTACGCGGAGGTGGCTCTGGTGCCCCGTTACGTCGGCGCGGTTTGGAAGATGCGCCGGCAAGCGGGACTTCCGAAGCCTCGCCCCCTGAATGAGGTCGCGAAGCAGGAAAATCTCCGTCCGAGCGCTCTCAAAAAATGGAGCGATTTGCTCCATCCGGATAACCTGTCGAAGTTTTCAGCGCTCGACCCTTGGTTTGCGCTTTCGGCGTCGGCTGCGGGCGGTCTTCGAGAGGAGGGGGAGTTGCCGACCGAGGTGGTTTCGGCGGGGCTCGCCATTCAGAAAAACCTCGAGCTCGCCCTCGAAGAGCAACGTGCCAAGGCGGCCGCTGGCGGCAAGGCACCCACTCCTCCGCTCAAACCGCAGACGCGCGATCTCATCAACGCCATGTTCGGAGAAAAAGGCGTCATGGGCATCGGCGACGATGAATTGCTCGGTCTCCTCGAACCAAAGGACAAGGTGGAGCTTGGCGAGATGCAGTCGGTTTGCGAGGCGGCCAAAAAGGCGGCTCCGCCCATGTATCCGATCGCACACGCCATTGCCGAGGCGGCTCCGGTCGACATGAAGGTGTTTCTCAGGGGCGACCCCAAGCGAGAGGGGGATGTGGCTCCTCGCCGCTTTTTGCGGGTGCTGAGCGGGGACGAGCCCGCGCCCTTCCGTTCGGGCAGCGGCCGCCGCGAGTTGGCCGAGTCCATCGCATCCCGAAACAATCCGCTCACTGCGAGGGTGATTGTGAACCGCCTCTGGCATCATCACTTCGGACGGGGACTGGTGGGGACGCCGAGTAATTTTGGGGCATTGGGGGAAAAACCCACGCATCCCGAGTTGCTCGATTACCTGGCGGTTCGGCTGATGGAGGGAGGCTGGCGGCTGAAGGCGATTCACCGCGAGATGATGCTTTCGGCCACATACCAACTGGCCTCGGAGGGCCATGTGCGAAACGAGGAGGTGGATGCCGACAATCGCTGGCGCTGGCGGATGAATCGGGTGCGTCTCGATGTCGAATCCTGGCGCGACGCGCTCCTCTCCGTTTCGGGGCGGCTGGTTCCGGAACTGGGGGGACCCTCGCTCAACCTTGCTGACGCGGGCAATGTTCGGCGCACGGTGTACGCGAAGATCAGCCGGCACGATCTGGATAGTCTCCTGCGCCTGTTCGATTTTCCGGATGCAAACATCACGAGTGACAAACGGACAGAGACCACCGTGCCTCAGCAGCAGCTCTTTATCCTCAACAGTCCCTTCATTTTGCAACAGGCCAAGGCCTTGGTGGGTCGGCTTCATGGAGATCCCGCCCTGGCGGACGATTCCGCCCGCGTGAACCAGGCCTTCCTTCTCGCTTACGGTCGCCCGGCCGCTGCGGATGAGATCCGCCTGTTGGTGGACTTTCTCCATGCCCCCGATTCCGAGGGGGATGTTCGCCTCAACAAGGTGTCTCGTTGGGAACGCGCTGCTCACGCGATTCTTGGATCCAACGAGTTTAGTCATCTCGATTAGCCGACATCCCTGGCCCCTCCCACCCTCTCTGTCTGCCCATGAACTCTTCTTTCTCTTCCGCTTTGTCCGGTCCGGGATTCACTCGCCGCGAAATGCTTCAACGGGTCGGCACTGGGGTGGGGGCTTTGGGGCTGGCGTCTCTTTGGCCGCAGGTTCAGGCGCAGGCCGCCGGGAACCCGCTCGCCGCAAGGTCGCCGCATTTTCCGGCCAGGGCGAAGCATGTGATCCACCTTTTTATGAATGGGGGCCCCTCCCAGGTGGACACTTTCGATCCCAAACCGGCCCTCGAAAAATATCACGGGCAGCGTGTGGCCTCGGCGGCAAAAAAGACCGAGCGCACCACGGGGGCGCTGATGCGCTCGCCCTTTGCCTTTCACAGGCGCGGCCAATCGGGGATCGAGGTGAGCGAGATTTTTCCGAGCATCGGGGAATGCGCCGATGATTTGTGCGTGATTCGCTCGATGCACACCAACGTGCCCAACCACGAGCCTTCGTTGCTGATGATGAACAGCGGCGAGCAGCAACCCACACGGCCGAGCATGGGGTCGTGGTTGGTGTATGGTTTGGGAACGGAAAATATGAACCTGCCGGGGTTTGTGGTGTTGTGCCCGGGAAAACCCGTGGTGGGTCCGCAACTCTGGAGCAGCAGCTTTTTGCCGGGGCTTTACCAGGGCGCGCACATCAACAACTCGGATATGGATCCGAAGAGGGTGATTCAACATGTGCACAACGCGTCTTTAGGGCGCGCTTCCCAGCGCGAGCAACTGGACTTGATGAAACGCCTGAATGAGCGCCACCTCGAACAGCGCGGCGGACATGACAGCGCTCTGGAAGCTCGCATCGCCTCGATGGAGATGGCTTTCCGCATGCAGACCGAGGCGCAGGAGGTGTTCGACCTGAAGAGCGAGTCCCAGGCAACCCGGGATATGTATGGCAGCGGCCCTTTTGCCGACGCCTGTTTGGCTGCGCGCCGACTCGTGGAACGTGGGGTGCGCGTCGTGCAAGTTTACACTGGGGCGGGCCAGCCGTGGGATGACCACACCGACATTGCCGAGCACGCGGCCAAGGCTCGGATGACCGACCGGGCGGCAGGCGCACTGCTAAAGGATTTGAAAGCACGGGGGCTCCTCGAGGAGACGCTTGTGGTCTGGGGCGGGGAATTTGGCCGAACGCCTGCCTCTGAGGGATCCAAGGGGAGGGATCACAATCATCACGGCTTTAGCCTATGGATGGCCGGGGCCGGAGTCCGTGGAGGAATGACCTACGGCGCGACGGACGAATTCGGCTTTGCGGCGGTAGAGAACAAGGTGCATGTGCACGACCTGCACGCGACGATTCTGCACCTGATGGGGCTAGATCACGAAAAATTGACTTACCGTTACTCCGGCCGCGACTTCCGTTTGACGGATGTCCACGGGCGCGTGATCCGAGAGATTCTCGCCTGAGGCTGCATCGGGGGAAGAGTGGCTAAAAGCGCCTGAAAAACGTCCCCGACACGGATGGGGCGGGCAGGGGTTTCGAATCAGGAAGAGGGGCCCTCGCGTTCCTGCAGCTGGAATCGTCTTTACCGGGCGGAAGTTTCGCAGTTCGTTCGTTTTCAGACGGGCGGAATGCCAAAGAGACCGCCCTGCTTTTTTGGAATCATGCACATGGGCAATTTTGAGAACGTTCTCGTCACTGGCGGGGCTGGATTTATCGGTTCGAATTTTGTGTTGGACTGGCTTTTGCCAGGCGGTCAGGCCGCGGTTTCCCCTTCGGGAACTGTGGTGAATTTGGATGCGCTGACTTATGCGGGGAATTTGGAGAATTTGGCTTCGCTCAAGGGAAATCCCCGCCACGTGTTTGTGCACGGGAGTATCGGGGATCGCGCTCTGGTGGACCGGTTGTTGGCGGAGCACCGGCCGAGGGCGGTTGTGCACTTCGCGGCGGAATCGCACGTGGACCGCAGCATTCATGGCCCCGGCGCCTTCATAGAGACCAACGTGGTCGGAACTTTTTCGCTGCTGGAAGCGGTCCGCGCTTATTGGGGCACGCTGGAGACGGAAAGCCGCGCACACTTCCGTTTCTTACACGTTTCTACCGATGAGGTGTACGGCTCGCTGGAGAAAAGCGACCCTGCTTTCCGGGAAACGAATCCATACCAACCCAACAGCCCTTATTCAGCAAGCAAGGCTGCGAGTGACCATTTGGTGCGCGCTTATCATCACACCTACGGTCTGCCGACGCTCACGACCAATTGTTCGAATAACTACGGGCCTTACCATTTTCCGGAAAAGCTGATTCCTTTGGTTATTCACAATGCGCTGGCTGGAAAGCCGCTCCCGATTTATGGCGATGGACAACAGATTCGCGATTGGCTGTATGTGCGGGATCATTGCTCCGCTATCCGTAGGGTTTTAGAGGCGGGTCGGCTCGGGGAGACCTATAATGTGGGTGGAAACAACGAGAAGGCCAATCTGGAGGTCGTGCATACGATTTGTGCGATTCTGGACGAGTTGAAGCCGCGTCCGGATGGGAGTCGCTACGAATCCCTGATCGCTTTTGTCAAAGACCGGCCCGGGCATGACAGGCGTTATGCGATTGACGCCTCAAAGCTCGAGAGGGAGCTGGGCTGGAAGCCGGCTGAAACCTTTGAAACAGGAATTCGCAAAACGGTGGCCTGGTATCTGGAAAATCAGGACTGGGTCGCGAATGTGACAAGCGGAGCCTATCGCTCCTGGCTAGATTTACAGTACAAATGAGGGTTTTACTTTTTGGAAAGACGGGCCAGCTTGGCTCCGAATTGCAGCGGACCTTGCTTGCTTTTGGTGAGTTGCGTGCGCTCGGACGAGCGGAGGTGGATTTGGCTCAGCCGGCCGCTGTGGAAGCGGCGGTCGCGGATTGGAAACCCGACTTGATTGTGAACGCTTCCGCCTACACTGCAGTCGATAAGGCGGAGACAGAGGAGGCTTCGGCCTTCGCAGTGAACTGCGAGTCTGTCCGTGTGCTTGCCGATTACTGTCAGAGCACCGGCGCCCACTTGGTGCATTATTCGACCGATTACGTTTTCGATGGAAAGAAGGATGGTTTGTACGTCGAGACGGATGCTTGTGCCCCGGTCTCCGTGTATGGGCGAAGCAAGCGTGCGGGAGAGGAAGCTATTTTTGAATCGGGCTGCGAGGCCCTGATTTTCAGGACTAGTTGGGTTTTTGGGGTGCATGGCACCAATTTTCTCAAGACGATTTTGAAATTGGCCCGGGAGCGGGAGCGGTTGGATGTGGTATCGGATCAGTGGGGGGCACCGACGTCGGCGGAGTTGTTAGCGGATGTGACGGCCCTCTCCCTTCTTGCCTGGAGGTTGGGGCGTCTTGAGCCAGGCATCTATCATTTGACGGCCGGTGGAGCGATTAACTGGCATGGTCTGGCCTGCTTTGCGCTCGAATTCGCGGCCGCTCGAGGGTGGCCGCTCAAAATTTATGCGGACCAAGTCGGCTCCATCCCGACAGAGCAGTATCCGCGTCCGGCACAGCGTCCGCTCAATTCCCGTTTATCCTTACGGAAATTAGAGGAGGCACTGGGGATTGAGCTTCCCGATTGGCGTGTTCACGTATCTCGCTTTTTGAGTGACACTCGGATAGCATCGTCGTTTTCAAACGGAGAAATAGTTTAGAAGCATGAATCGAAAAGGGATTATTTTGGCGGGTGGGTCGGGAACCCGATTGTATCCGATCACCATGGGTATTTCGAAGCAGATGTTGCCGGTTTATGATAAGCCGATGATTTATTACCCGCTCACGACTCTCATGTTGGCCGGGATTCGCGATATTTTGATCATTTCTACTCCTCAAGATACGCCGCGCTTTGAACAGATGTTGGGCGACGGAAGCCAATGGGGGATCCGCCTGCAATATGAGGTGCAACCGTCTCCGGATGGCTTGGCGCAGGCGTTTTTAATTGGTGAAACATTTATTGATGGCCATCCTTCGGCTTTGGTCTTGGGGGACAATTTATTTTACGGACACGATTTTCAGGATCTCCTGTTAAGGGCCAACCAAAGACGGGAGGGGGCCAGTGTTTTTGCTTATCATGTGAGCGATCCCGAGCGTTACGGGGTGGCGGAGTTTAATGGGGAGGGGCGTGTGCTTTCCCTGGAAGAAAAGCCAGCGTCTCCCAAGTCCAACTTCGCCGTAACGGGACTGTATTTCTACGACGCTACCGTGGTGGAAAAAGCCAAGTCGCTCCGACCATCGGCGAGGGGCGAATTGGAGATTACCGATTTAAACCGACTTTATCTCGAGGTGGACGCGCTTCATGTAGAACTGATGGGCCGCGGTTATGCGTGGCTTGACACGGGAACACACGATTCCCTCTTGGAGGCGAGCCAGTTTATTTCAGCTCTGCAGAACCGTCAGGGCTTAAAGGTGGCTTGTCCGGAAGAGGTGGGTTTCCGTCAGGGTTGGATTAGCTTGCAGCAGTTGGAGGCGCTGGCGCGTCCTCTGTCCAAGAACGGGTACGGGCAGTATCTGCTCCGTTTAGCACAGGAGGGAGGGGTTGCATGAAGGTGGTACCCCTTTCCATTCCGGACGTGATTTTATTGGAACCGAAGGTTTTCGGTGACGAGCGCGGTTTTTTTTACGAGAGCTTCAATCAGGCGTGTTTTGAAGCGGCGGTGGGGAGACGGGTCTCTTTTGTTCAGGACAACCACAGCCGGAGCGCCTGCGGTGTGCTGCGCGGGCTGCATTATCAAATCGTCCAACCGCAGGGGAAATTGGTTCGGGTCGTTGCTGGGGAGGTGTTTGACGTGGCGGTTGATCTGCGGAGGAGCTCTCCGACATTTGGCCGCTGGGTGGGGGAGATCCTGAGCGCCTCCAATAAAAGGCAGATGTGGGTGCCTGAGGGGTTTGCTCATGGATTTCTGGTGCTCTCCGAGGCAGCCGAATTTTTGTATAAAACGACCGACTACTGGGCTCCGCAGCACGAGCGCAGCATCGCATGGAATGATCCAACTCTCCAGATCCGGTGGCCCGAAGTTGGCGAAATCCGTGTCTCAGAGAAAGACTCGCGAGCGCTGAATTTTGAGAGTGCGGAACACTACGAGTGAAGGTTCCAAAAAGTGGGTTGGGCGAGACTCGAACTCGCAACCAACGCCTTAAAAGGGCGCTGCTCTACCATTGAGCTACCAACCCCGGATTTCCCGAAGGGGTCGAAGTTGTAAGGGAAGCGGCCTTGCTCGGCAAGAGAGATTCTCGGGCAATTTTGGGCGCTTTGGATTCGCCGGAGATGAGCCGTTTCTTTGGTGGCGTTCCGGGGACTGAGGCCGTTTTTGCTAAAACCCGGGAGACTTTTGGCCGATACAGAAAGAATGGATCTTTTTCTGGCACAAGACGACGCGCGGCAACGCACCGGCGGCTTGGTGTCCTTTCTGATCCTCGTGATCCTCGGGGTGATCGCCGTTCTGCACACCCTCGGGCTCTGGCTGAGTGGGGGTTCCTTTTCGCGCGCTGAGGATCACTTGGCGGTGGCTCCATTTACGATTCCTTTGGCCATCGTACTGCTTTCCCTCGGGGTGATCGCACGTGTTTACGCGCTGCGAGAGGGGGGCGCTTCTGTGGCGCTGGAGCTGGGCGGCGAGCGGATTCACCCAGGAACTGCCGACCCGGGAGGTCGTCGACTCGTTGGGCTCGTAGAGGAGCTTTCCGTGGCCTTTGGGGTTCCTGTTCCAGAGATATGGCTTCTTCCTGAGGAGGATGCGATCAATGCGTTTGTGGCGGGGAATGACCCCAGTCGAGCGGTGATTGGGGTGACCAAGGGGGCATTGGAGCGTCTGACCCGCGAGGAGTTGCAGTCGGTTTTGGCTCATGAATTCAGTCACATTGTCTGCGGTGAGATGCGCCTGAATTTTCAGCTGTTGGCTTGGGTGCAGGGGATCCTGTTCCTCACGTTGGTAGGCCTCGGCATGATCCGGAGCAGTTTGGAAGAATCCACTCCTGCGAAGAAGCCGGGTGGGAAGACTCGCCCACCCAGGGATCGGGCAAAAACGGGAGCCGAGACGCTTTCGGTTTTGGGGATTATCTTGGTGTTGCTTGGATCTGTTTCCTCGTTTTTTGGTCGTATTTTCCAGGCTTCCATTTGCCGCGATCGCGAGGCGTTTGCGGACTCTGCAGCCGCAGAGTTTCTTGGGCATTCGGCCCCGTTGGTTCGTGCGCTCAAGAAGATGGGAGGGATGCCGGGCGGCTCTCTTTTGATGAGCTCCAGTGCTTCCCAGGTTGGGCATCTGTTTTTTGGTGAGGCGGCTGTCGGGCTGTTTTCGTGGCTTTTTCCAACGCACCCGCCGATTGAGGAGAGGATCCGACAATTGGATCCGGACTGGGGCGGTGAATTTCTGCGGAGTGAGGCCGTCCCTGTGGTTTTGGGGCCAGACGAATGGACGCTTTCGGATCCGGCTTCTTCCGGTTTGAGGCAGGGGACTGCGGTTTATCGGGCGTCTGCTTTGGAAAAGTTGGGGCAGGGAATCGGGCCGGCGAATATGACTCAGGCTGGCCTTTGGATGAAGGCGCTTCCGGAGGAGTGGAGGAAATGCACTCGCTCTAAGCTCGGGGCGCGGAAGCTGGTATTGGAGCTTTGCAAACCAGGCTCTGCGGCGGAGATGGGTTTGGGTTCCGCGACGCCCTCCCAAATTTTGCTGCTGCTGGATTTATCGATGCCGTTGCTCCGGCGGTTAGGGCCGAGTGATTACTGGTCACTCATGCGGTTTTGCCGGCGGGAGGCGCACCGGGGGGAGGAGGTGGATCCCTTCCGCTACTTGTTGGCCTATGTTTTGGGGCGCCGCCTCGGGATTGCCTTGGGTTTACGTGAACCCATGCCCCCGCTTTGGGAAGAGGTTTCGTCCGTTTGGGAGGACTTCCGGGTACTGATTTCGCAAATGGTGCTCATTGCTTCCCCGACGCAGTCGATGCGGTTGATTGCCTACTCCAATGCGTGGAGTGTTCTCGGGGTCAATGTCGACTCCCTCCCGGAAATGCTCCAAGAGGTGACGTTGGTCCAGATCTCCCGTGCTTTGGAGGCCTGTGAACAATCCAGCCCTAGCCTCAAGGGGCTTCTGTTGTCTGCGTTGGGATCCGCAGCGCTGTACGAGGGGGAGATCAGGGAGCGGGAGGTGGCCCTGCTCCGATTGATTGGCGATGCCGTGGGCGCCCCAACGCCCCCGCTCCTCAGAGCAGGCGCGGTGTAATCCCTGAGAAGCCCTCGGGAATTCACAGCACGCCTTATTCACGCCTTAACTTCCGGTTGGAATTTTTGTGGAGTGGCCGGGAACTCCTCCTGCCAAGGGGAGCGGGTGTCCGTGGCGGGCAAACAGCCGAATGGAAGGCGCGATTGATTCAGGATCGCAGGCACACAGCAGTGTGGGTGGCGCTCATCAGTGAGGCGCGGGGAGTCAATGGTAGGGGCGGTGGAAAAGAAGGTGAGGAGCGCGCGGCCTTGTGACTATGTTTTGAAATGATGGATTACTTGGAGAAGGCGAGGAGGGTTTTGGAGCTCGAAATGAATGAGATCGGCCGGTTGGCGACCCGCTTGGATCACCGTTTTGAAAAAGCCGTGGAGATGCTGCTGTCCTGCATGCAGAGGCGGGGCAAGGTGGTGTTGTGTGGGGTGGGAAAGTCGGGAGCGATCGGAAGTAAAATAGCGGCGACGCTCACGAGCACCGGCTGTCCGTCGGTAGTGTTGGATGCGATGAATGCATTACACGGGGACCTCGGGGTTGTGGCGGATGGAGATGTTCTACTAGTGCTTTCCTACAGCGGTGAGACGGAGGAGGTCTTGTCGGTCTTGCCCGCAGTGGCACGGATGGGCGTGCAGGTCGTTTCAATGACGGGCAATACCCGTTCCACGCTGGCCCAAGCCAGTGCGGTTGTGCTCGACGTGAGCGTCGAGAGGGAAGCGTGTCCCCTCGCATTGGCGCCGACATCCAGCACGACAGTCATGCTGGCCATGGGCGATGCGTTGGCGATGGTGCTCCTAGAGGCGCGCGGTTTCACGCGCGAAGATTTTGCGCGCTATCATCCGGCGGGGCGTCTGGGCCGGACCCTCCTGCTGCGGGTGCGGGACATCATGCGGCAGGGATCACAGCTGGCGCTCGTGGTTCCCGAGATGAAGGTGCTCGAGGTCCTTCACGAGATGAGTCAGCGAAAAGCGGGCGTCGCTGTGGCGGTTGGCCCTGATCGCACCATGGCAGGTCTCTTTACCCATGGAGACTTTGCCCGCAATTTTCAGCGAAACCCGGGAATTGGGGAGTGTCTTGTCCGGGATTTCCTGACGGTGAACCCCGTGACCGTCCAGGAGGACGGCCTGGCTGCCGAGGTGCCGCTACTGCTCGAAAGGCACCGGATTGACGATGTGGTGGTGTTGAATGCAAAGGGGGAGCCCGTGGGAGTCGTCGATTCGCAGGATCTCGCTCGTTGGCGTTTGGTGTGAGCGTCTGGAATCAGTGGATGGGCGCTTGAAGCGGGGTTTTTGCGCAAAAAGAAAACCCCCTGCCGCGACTGAGCGGAGGGGGGAGTTGGGCACGGAGATCCGGGGGGTGAGCCGGTGGCTCGTTGGACTTGCGCTTGTGGATGCAGTCTATTTTTTCCAGTTCCCAATATCGTCGTCCGTCCCGACGGTCCCGTCCTTGCCGGCCGAAAAAATATCAAAGCTGTCCGGATTGCGTCTTCCAGGCTGAAGGTACTGGTATTCCCGGCCCCAAGGGTCGAGCGGGACCTCATCCATCAGTTTCCGCCAGTTGCGAGGGGTTGGGGAAGAGGAAGGTTGCTGAACGAGGGCGCGCAATCCCTGATCGGTGCTGGGGGGGAAACCATTAGTGCCCTCGTAGACGGTGAGTTGTGTTTTCAGGGTTTGGATGTCTGCTCGAACCTTGGTTTCCTGGGCGGTGGCTAAGTTGCCTCCGAGCTGGTTGACGGCGAATCCGAGCAGGAGACCGATGATCATGACGACCATCATGATTTCGATGAGCGTGAAGGCGCTGGATTTGGTGAGGCGAGAGGCGAGTTGGGGAGTGCGATTCATGGAAAAGAGGGGAGTCGGAGGGGGAGGCGAGCAGTGTGGCTAGCGGAAATTTTTGAGCTGAATTTCGATGTTGCGCACTTCGGCACAACCGAGATCTCTGGATTGGAGAAGGGAGAGGCGGTTGTTCCCTGAAATGAGCAGTTCCGGGGGGAGCATTTGTTGGACCCGGATCCAGCCCGAGTAATGAAGGGCTCCTTGAGCGAAGACGCGGTTTTTTTTGAACTGCCAGGCGGGATCGGCCAAGTCCGGCAGCTGGAGCATGGGGATGGCGAGTTCTGTTCCGTTGATGCTGAGGACGGGGGGAAAGTCGGTCCACACGTTGCGCACCTCAAAAGTGAGCAGGGCAGCTGTGGGTTTCTTGGGAACACTGAATTCCAAAGCAGTGGGTTTTTCTTCTTCGAGGGTAAATGGACCCGGATCCAGAAGTGCGCTCACACGTCCCAGGAGCAAGCGATCCTTCTCAGGGTCGTTTGCACTGAGCGGTGCAGAAGTGAATGTTTCCTGCACGGGCGCCGGCGGAAAATCGATGGGGTGCAGCACTGGGGAGCTGCGGAGCGCCGTCGCGAAGAGCCCGGAGAGGCGGCTGCCGTCGCGGGGAAGAACCACATCGATGTAGTCGGCGCCGGCGGCCGGGATACGAATGATTTCGGTGACGGTTGCTTCTGCGGAGCCGAAGGCGGGCCCTTCAAAGCATTGCTTTCCGGCTTCGTTCCAGGCGGTCACCGTGGCTTTACCGACGGGGCTCGGGGCGAGAGTGACCCTCAATTCGACGCTCTGAACCAGACTCGGCAGCGGTCGTAACCTTAGGCGTACGGTGGTGAAGAGGCGGTTGGCGGACCGCGTGACCTTGACGGACTCCATCCACAAGGGAAGGGACGCGATGTTTCGCTCGGCCAGCAGTGTGGACGGAGAGAATTCGATCGAGAAAGGGATGGGCTGGGGTACGAGCTGCGCCCTTGCGACGCAGGGGAGGGCCATGGTCCACGCGATGAGGGGCGCGAGCAGGGGGCGGTGAAGGGACAGCTTTGAGTGCATCACAAGCGGGGAAAAACAGAAATGGATCAGGGGAGGAAAAAAGGAGGAATGCGGAGGCTATGGAGGAAGCGCGGGGCCCTAGGGGTGCAGGTTTTTCGTCATGGAGAACACGGCGCTGAGGATTCCAAATACAACGAAGCCAACCACAACGGCAATGCCGATCATCACAAGGGGGGGGATGAGGGTGGAAACAAGACGCACTTGCTTGTCGAGCTCACGGTCGTAGACGTCTGCGACGTTCCCGAGGGTCTCTCCGAGCCGACCCGATTGTTCACCCACGGCGAGCATGTCGAGGAAGAGCTCAGGGAACAGCTTCTGTTGAGCGAGGGCCGAAGAGAGGGCGAGGCCGTCTACCACCGATTGGCGTGCCGCTTTCATTTTGGTCTGAACAAAGGAATTACCGGCGATGTCCTCGATGAGTTCGAGGGCGCGGAGCAGGGTCACCCCGTTGAGGACCAGCGTGCCCAGGGTGCGCGCGAATTGGGCGAAATAACGGTGTCGCAGGACGCTGCCGTAACCGGGAATGCGCCACTGGAGGGCATCCCACTGTTGGCGGCCGGCGGGAGTGGATGTCCAGGCGCGCATGGCGAAGCCCGCCCCGATGGCGATCAGAACACCGACCCACCAGTAGTGGGCGAACACACCGTGGACGCCCATGAGAACCTTGGTTGGCAGAGGGAGGTCCTGGCTGGTGTCTTTAAAGAAGCTCATCAGCTTCGGAACCATGACCGTCATGAAAAGAGTGACCATGGCGGCGCCAACCAGCACGAGGAGGGCTGGGTACACGAGGGCTTGCTGCACGCGATCCCGAAGGTTTTTGACCTCCGCGAGGTAGGTGACGAGCCGTTTGAGAATATCGCCGAGGGTGCCGGATGCCTCCCCCGCTGCGACCATGTTCACGTAGAGGGGGGAGAAAATCCGCGGGTAATCGCGGAGGGCCTGGGACAAGCTGCGCCCCTCGACGAGGGCGAGGTGAAGGCCTTTGGCGAGCCCGTGAAGCTTGGGATGTTTCATGCGCCTAACAAGGATGCTGAGGGCCTCATCGAGCGTCATTCCGGCTCCCAGTAGCAAAGCGAGCTGTTCCGTGAACAGATGCTGCTGGCCGTGGGACATCGAGTAAACAGTCGTCCCTGTGGCGGAGTTACCTGATATTGTTTGAAGGGTTGAATTTGCCGGAGCGGTTGCGTCCGCCGGCGACACGGCCTGAATGCGTACGGGAAATCCTTTCGTTTTCTCCACCTCCCGGATCGCGGCTGCCCGGTCCGAGCACTCGAGCACGCCCTCCACCAGGGGGCCTTGAGCGGGGCGCGCGACGTAGCGAAACTGGGGCATAATCGAGGGGGGGAGGGAGAAGTTGGATCTGGCTAGCGGCGGCCCTCGTCCAGATCAATGAAGTCGAAAAAAGTTTGGATGTCCGTCCGATCCCCAAAGCCGCCTTCCTGAAGGCGCTCTCTGAGCCTGGCCGAGCCGTCGTCATTCCATCCGCGTTTGCGCATGAACTCATTCCAGACCTCGATTTCTTCAAGGGAACGGCGTTGTCCCGAGCGGAAGCACCAGTCGAGGATATCTTCGTCCGAGCCGCCCTCTGACACTCGGAGTACGAGGGTTTCGTATGGGATGTCTAAAAATTGGACGCAGCGGGCGTCGAATCCTTCGCCGAGGTTGGGGTGGTACTCCACGGGCAGCATTCCCTGTTGATGCAACCGGATTTTGTCGAGCATGCGCCCGAAGTAACAAAGGGCGCCAACCTTGGCGTATGGACTCCTGAGGTGTTCCAGTGGCATGGACCAATTATGGCGGGAAGGCAGCGCAGCGCAAGAAACGGAGCCGTTTGGGAGGTGCTCGGTGCGGGGTTTTTCCGGATTGCAGCGGACTTGTAATTCGTCTCATTTTTGTGAAAAGGAGTAGTTTAGCGAAGACCCTCAGAATGAAGAATGCGATATTAGTTTCCTCCGATGCCCGATGGAGAGCCGTGACCGAGGGTACGCTGCTGTCTCGCGGGTGGAGGGTCGCGTCTTGCAGTGGTCTCGGGGAGGAGGACCGGATCGAGCTCGCGCAGGTGCAAGCGGTGTTGTTGGACGTGGACTCCCTCGGGGCCGAGGAGGTCGCCAGAGTAATGTCCTCAAAGCAAATTGGATCAGGGATTCCAGTCATTGTGGCGCCGGGTTTTCGTGCAGCGGAAAACTTGGCGGATTTTTTGGAATCACCCGCCGAAGACCGGAATGCGGTGAGCGACGTGAAGCTTCGGTTTTGGGGAGTGCGTGGGTCCATTCCCTCTCCTGGGCTTGAAACGAGCTTTTACGGGGGAAACACTTCCTGCGTCGAGCTGAAGGCGGCGGGTGAGACTCTGATTTTGGACGCAGGGAGCGGCATCAGACCCTTGGGGGATGCGTTGATTCACGAGGCCGCTGGGGCGCCGCTGCACCTGCATCTTCTGTTTTCTCACACGCATTGGGATCATATTCAGGGCTTCCCTTTCTTTCGACCTGCGTACCAACCGGCGAACCGGATTCGCCTCATCGGTTATTCCGGGGTCCGTCATGATCTGGAGTCGGTGTTGGACGCCCAGATGGAGTTGCCCTATTTCCCAGTGTCGATGTCTGACATGATGGCGGATGTGGAGGTGGTGCAGGTGGATGAAAGATTTGAGTGCGGTTCGGTGCAGGTGCGGGCGTTTTTTACGAATCATCCGGGGAAGTGCTGCGGGTTCCGGATGATGACGCGGTCTGGGGATGTGGCGTATGTACCGGACAACGAGTTGAACAAGTCTGGTCTTGCGGCGCACATGCCGAGGGAGGATGCGAAGCACTTTCGGGAGCGTTTTTTGGGGGAAATACGGGGGGCCCGGGTGCTGATTCACGATTCGCAGTACACGCGGGAGGAGTATGTGGACCGGGTGGGTTGGGGGCACTCGAGCTTGGAGGACGTTGTGCAGGTTGCGGCCGAGGCTGAGGTCGAAAGGCTCATTTTGTTTCATCACGACCCGGTTCGTACCGACGAGGGAGTAAATGCTTTGGTGGCGATGGCGCGTGGGCTTGTGGAGGCAAACGGCTGGAAATTGCGAGTGGATGCGGCCCGCGAAGGGCTGGAGATCTCTCTCTAATCGATGGGCCTGTTGACCAGAGCGGACGCTGCAGACGGCGGTGGGGGGAGGGAGAGGCGATGAAGGTTCTGGATCGTTACATCGGGGGGCAATTGGTGCTAACCACGGCTGTGGCGGTCGGGGTGCTGAGTCTGGTTCTGGTGCTGGGCAATGCGTTTAAGGACCTTCTGGAGTTGCTGATCAACCGGAGTGCGCCCCCGGAGTTGATCCTTACATTCCTGTCCTTCATTTTGCCCTTCTCGATGACCTTTTCGCTGCCGTGGGGGTTTCTGACGGCGGTGCTCCTGGTGTTCGGGAGAATGTCGGCGGAGCACGAGCTCACGGCCTTGCGGGCAAGTGGTGTGAGCATGACCCGGATTTGCCTCATGGTGTTTGTGCTGGCGGCGGGTTGCGTGGGGGTGTGCCTCTGGATCAATGTCGATTTGGCACCCAAGGCCCAGACTCGCAACAAACAGATCCTGTACGAGTTGCTAACTAAAAGACCGCTCGCGTTTTTTGATAGCGACAAGGTCATCAACGAGTTTCCGGGCTACAAGATCTACATTGGACATAGCGAAGGGGACCAACTCTTCAATGTGACGGTATTTCAGTTGGGGGCGGAGACTGCAGGCGGGCAGGACCCCGTGGATGTCATTCAGGCCAAGAAGGGGCGGCTGATCCTGGATGCGCCCAAACGATTGCTTTTGTTGCAGTTGGAAAATGCCTGTTATGCCCATAAAAAGGAGGGGGCCGACCGCTTTGAGGAGGGAATCACTCAGGAGCTGGGCACTTTTCCGATTTCTTTGGAGAAGATTTACAACAGCCATAAGAAGCGTCCGCTGAGTAGCTTTACGGTGCGTGAACTCGGCGAGCTTTACAGCCGCAGCCTGAGCGGGGTGCGTCTGGACGACTTGCGTTCTCCTCAGGCGGCCACCGTGCCTAGTCCGGCTTCGCCTCCGGATCCTGCTGCTCTTGCGGCCGAGCAAAGCGAGCTGCGCACGGAGCGCAGCAAACGCTTCTCTTTCGCCCTCGCGTCGCTGGCCTTCGGGCTGATCGCGATTCCGCTGGCGATGACCACGCAGCGCAAGGAGACGGCGGTAGGTTTTTTCCTCAGTCTCCTCGTCGCATTCCTTTATTTTTTCCTCATCAGCATGGTGGAATGGGTCAAACGCAAACCGGAATGGCATCCGGAGTGGCTGATGTGGGCGCCCAACCTCGTTTTTTTGACGCTCGGCGTTGTTTTGTTTGGCCGGCTTGCCAGGCGCTAACCGGCGCTGCGTTCCAGGTGGCCTTTGTACAGGGCCAGAGAGCGGTCCCGCTCCTGGGCATGGTCCACCATCGGCAGGGGATATCCGGGGGCGATGCGTAATCCGGGGCTTGGCGGGCCTTTGAGGCGTGCAGCCGGAACAGACCTCAACTCCGGCACCCACCGCTGAATGTAGTGACCGTCCGGATCGTAGCGTTCCGTTTGGGTCCACGGGTTCTGGATTCGGAAGTACGGGGCGGCATCCGTACCCGTTCCGGCGCTCCACTGCCATCCGCCGTTGTTGGAGGCAATTTCGCCATCCAACAATTGCTGCATGAACCACTTCTCACCCTCTCTCCAGTCTAAGTGCAGGTCTTTGGTGAGGAACATGGCGACGATCATCCGGACCCGATTGTGCATGAAGCCCGTCTCCCGGAGTTGGCGCATTCCGGCGTCGACGATGGGGAATCCGGTTTCGCCGAGGGTCCACCGTTGAAAGGCTTCCGGATTGCTGAGCCACGGCAGGCCGCGGAAAGCGGGCGAAAACTCGTGTTCGAGGACCTCTGGCCAGTGCCAGAGCACCTGGAAGTAGAACTCCCTCCAGCAGAGCTCATTGATGAAGGTCTGAAGAGAGCTGCGCTGTGGGAGCGTCACGCCCTGCATTCTCTCCTGAACTGCCGCGTACACGGTGCGGATGGAGATCAGGCCGAACCGAAGGTCTTGCGAGAGACGAGAGGTGCTGGCTTCGGCGGGAAGATCCCGCGACTCCGCGTAAGACAAGGCAGCCCTCTCTAAAAATCGGTTCAACCGTTGATGAGCGGCATCCTCGGTGGCCGTGGGAAGCGAGGCAGTGGGCCGGGGAAGCCCCCAGTCCGCAACGGTGGGGAGGGGGCAACTGGGGAGGTTCCGCTGGGTGAATCTGGATGGCGTCGTCGGAAGCGGGGCTGCTTTAGGCAGCTTCGACCAAGCTCTGGAAAATGGCGTAAAGACTCGAAATGGCGTGCCCGAGCCCGTCAACACCTCGTCTCTTTCGTGCAGGGCATGGTCTTTCAGGAGGTGAAGTCCGACGCCCAGGCGGCGCGTCATGGCTTCGAGACGCTGTTCGGTGAGGCGACCGTGCGGGTCGGGGTCGCGTACGGCGTACACCGCGGCGGCACCCGTTTCCCGGATGAGGGATTCGAGTTCCGAAACCGGGTCACCTCGGCGGATGGTAAGGCGGCTGCCTCCTTTTTGGAGGGAATGATCGAGAGCCGCGAGGGCCTCGCAGAGGAACTGCTGGCGGAGGGGGCCGGTCCAGCGGTGGTTTTTCTGCCAAGTGCTTTGGATGTAGACGGGGAGCACTTCCTCGAATGCCGAGCATGCGGCGTGGAGAGCCGAGTGGTCTGAGAGGCGGAGATCTCTCCGAAACCAGTGGATGGCGAGGGGCATTGGAGGCGGGGTGGGATAAAGGGAAAGGATCAGGGCTGTTGGAGCGCCGTTTTAACGGCCGCTTCCCATTTGGCCCAATCGGATCCGTAATTTTGCCCGACGAGGACGGACAGTACAGAGAGCGCGGTGTCTTGCATCGGGTGGCGGGGGAGGCGCGCAGCAGCCAGGAGCACGGGCAGTTTGACTTCCTTTGGACGATTGAGGCTCTCGGCCACGATGGTCTCCTGGAATCCCTTGCTGATGTTGAGGTTCTGGACGTAGGGGATGACCGAAAGATAGTCGGTGTCCGGCATCAGGTTGACGATGTGTTGGGCGGCGGCCTGCTGGCCTTCCGGGGGCATGGAGGGGATTTGAAGCAGGAGTTGCTTGGCAATGGCCCCATGATCGGCCTGAGAGCGGAGCGCCTCGTCGATTTTCAGTTCCCAAGTGGGAAGTGCGCCGCTCTGTGGGAGTGGGGCTTTGTCCTCGGGGAGCGGTTGGGGTGTTGGCGGCTCCGGCGTGGGCGCTGAGGGGAGCGGTTCCGGGGCTTGTGTGGCGACTGCGGTGAAACTGGCTGGCGTCTCGTTGAGCGGAATCGGACGCAGGGCGTACCATGCGAGCAGTCCCAGCACGGTCAGCGCGACGAGGAAGAGGATGTTTTTGGGGCGCATTGCCAGCGATGAAGGCGGAGTGAGTCGGGAATCTGGGGCGGTTCGATTGGTCTTGGGAGTGACTAGACGCCAGCTCTATCTAGCAGGGAGGCAAGCACCTTGGTGGCTTCAAAAAACTCGGCAGCTACCTCGTAGGCGGCCCTGCAATGGGCCGGGTAATCCGCGTTGATGGATTTGACAGCCTCCGCGATGTCCTCGAGCGATTCGAACGCGAGCAGTCCCTTTTGTCCCCCGTAGAGTTGCGTGAACTGCGTCTCCTGGGTGATGGCGGGCCGTCCGCAGGCGAGATAACAGGCGGTGCGGTCACTGAACCATCCGGTGTGAAGGCGCACGTACTGGTCTTTGGCGACAGTGAACTCTCCCTTGGAGCCCTGAAGGTAGGAGCGGTATTGGTGGAGGTCGATGGAGATGGGGTTGGGGTCGGTAAAAACCCAGTGATTTGCCTCGAATTTATGGAGCGCGTGCGGGTCCTGGATTTCGGTGGCCAGTTCAAAGGTCTCGCCCGAACGCGTTGGGGCCTCGACGAAACGGAGGAACTCGAGGGATTTGCTCCAAAGATAGGTGCTGTTGCGCCAGACCACGTCTTTCCGGCCGCTCGTATTCCAATTTGCCACCGAGGTAAAACGGGCGTCGGGACGCGGGGGAGAGTCGGTTCTCCAAAAATCGGTCACCACCGGTTGCCTCGTGGGCAGCCAGCGCACCCCATGCGTTGGAACGGCAAATCGAGCAGTACCGACGAGTTCCCCGAAGGTGAAGAGGCAGTGGTGTTGGCGCAGGTACTCCGGGACTTGGCCCTGCTCATTGTCGATTTTCATCTGCTCCACTCCGGGGTCGCTCTCGACGTAGATGATTCGGTCGCTTTTCAGCAGGTCCTCGTTCATCTCCTGAGCGCCGCACACGTTTAAAATGGCGTCGGCCTCGCGGTAGAGTTCTCGCACTCGAGAGAGGGAGAGCCCCGCGCACTCCGGGGTCGGCAGGTAGCGTGCGCAGAATGCCCACCGGTCCTCGAAGCCGAATTCGCGGCTCAGGTTTTCGAGCGTTTTGGCGGCGTAGCGGTAGCTCTCGTTGACCTCGTAGGCCACGGGGTCATAGGGGAGTCGTGCTGAGTCCTCGATGTAGTAGACTTCGTGCCCGAGGCGTTGCAGCCCGACGATGTAGTGAATGTGTTGCCACACGACGCCGGCGATGGGGCAGCCGGCCATGAAGCCCATGACGATGATCTTTTTTTTCTGCATGGCGCAAAATTCTGGGGTGATTGTGGGAGACGGGAAATCCGTGAGGCACCATGCCGGGGATGCGCGCGAAGCTGAACCCGGAATTTTGGGACGGTTCGCGAATTTTCCCGAGGAGGAGCCCGGTGGGTCCGGCGGGTTAGGGCAACTCTTTGACCACGACGGCAGGGTTTCCGGCGACGATGGTGTTGGCGGGAACATTCCGGGTGACGACGGCACCCGCGGCGATGACCGCGTTGTCCCCGATGGTGACCCCCTTGAGAATGATGGCGTTCATGCCGATCCAGACGTTGTCTCCGATTTTTACGGGAGCAGTTTTGAGTTTGGGACGTGGCGGCCGGTTGGGGAGGTAGGGAGAGAGCGCCAGGGCGTCCTGTTTGCGGAGGGCGGCGTCGATGGGGTGAAAATCGCCATCTGCAATTCCCACATTCCAGGAAACGAGACAGTGGGAGCCGATTTCAACGGATTCATCGGCCATAATCAGAGCGCCATTCAGGAGAGTGTAATCGCCGACTTTCACGTGACCTTCCTCGCCCACGGAGAAGGAGCAGCCGCAATAGCAGGAAACGTAAGAGCCGATTTCCACCGCGGGCTCCTTTTTGCCCCGGAAATTTTTGAAGATCTGGGCGGACTCCAAATAGACCCCTTCGCCGTAGGTCACATTGGAGGGGATGGGTTTGGGCCACCAGTCGTGTTCCACGCGGCGGTCAGGGAGGATATTGCTCATTGTTTTTTGGGGTGAAGTTTCAGGATGCGAGGGCGGGGTCATTTTAGGCTCTGGGCGTTGTCTCTCCCAAATTGGCCGAGTGATACAGGTTGGCGTAGAAACCGCCCCGCGCGACGAGGTCCGGGCCGCGTCCTTCCTCGACGACGCCGCCAGGGCCCAGGACGACAATTTTGTCGACGTTGTGGATGGTGGCGATGCGGTGGGTGATGATGAGGGTGGTGCGCCCCTCCATGAGTTTCTCGATGGTGCTCATGATGGCGGATTCCGTCGTGGGATCGAGGGCCGAGGTGGGTTCGTCCAGCAAGAGAATGGGGGCGTTTTTGAGAAAGGCGCGGGCGATCCCGATTCGCTGGCGTTGCCCCACTGACAGGTGGCCGCCGCGTTCGCCGACCTGCGAGGCGTAGCCCTGTGGCATGGCCATGATGAACTCGTGTGCCTGAGCCTGCTTGGCCGCCTGGATGATCTCCTCCTCGGTGGCGTCGGGGCGTCCGTAGGCGATGTTTTCGCGGATGGTGGTGGAGAAGAGGAGGGTGTCCTGGAGGACGATCGAGATTTGCTGGCGGAGGGATTTTTTCGTGATGTCGCGCAGGTCTCTTCCATCGAGAAGGAGACGTCCGGCGTTCGGGTCGTAGAAGCGCGGGACCAGCGACATGAGGGTGCTTTTACCCGCGCCGGTGGTGCCTACAAAGGCCACGGTTTGTCCCGGTTCAATGCGGAGGTTGACCCCTGACACAATCCGGCGTTCCGGGGTGTACCCGAAGCTGACGTTTTCACAGACGATTTCGCCCCGTGTTCCCGTGATTGCGGCAGCATCGGGGCGGTCGGCTACGTCGTCGGCCTGGTCGAGCACCTCGAAGCATCGGCGTGCGGCGCCGGCGGCCCTTTCGAGGTCCCAGCCGACGGACGTGATGGAGTCGATGGGCTGGTAGAGGAGGTTCATGTACTGGGTGATGTTGGAGAGGCTCATGATGGTGAGCGACCCACCGAGCACATGCTCTCCACCCATCCAACAAACGGCCGCAAGGCTGCCCATCATGAGCGTTGCGGTGATCAGGGAGCTGTACATTGCCGTAAATTGCATACGCACGTTCGCCTCGAGGCTCTGTCTGGCGGCGACGGAGAATTGGCGGACCTCGTCTTCCTCGCGTCCGAAGGCTTGGACCATTTTCACGGAGCTGAGGCCCTCTTGTGCGTGAGAGAGGACGGCGCTCTCGCGCTCGGAGATTTGGGTGGCCTGATCGCGGATTCGCTGTGCGTAGAGGCGGAAGGTGATCACCATGAGGGGGACGACGGCGAGGGCGAGGAGGGTGAGCTGGATATCCAGAACCCACATGGCGGCGATGTAAGTGACCAAATCTTTTGCGCTCTGAAAGATGAAGATGAACTTGGAGTAAAAGGCCTGGAGCGACTGAGAGTCGTATGCGACCCGGAAGGTGGAGTCGCCACTACGGCGGGCGTCATGAAACTTGAGGGGCAGGGAATGGAGGTAGCCGTACAGGTCGGTGCGCAGTGCGAGGAGTCCCTGGAGGCCGACGCGGAAGTACATCATCTGGGAGATCACATTGATCCAGGATCCCAGGAGATGAATGAGGACGATGGCGAGTGAGCAGCCAGCGATGAGTTGGGGGATGCTCCACGTTTCGAGCGAGAGCGAGAAATAGCCCCGGAATTCGATCTTCAGGCCGTGCTCGGTTTTCCCGATGGCGGGAAGGATCTTGAAGAGAAGGAAGGAGACGGGGATGGGCTTGAGCAGGTTAAAAGGGGTTTGAACCACGCTGAGAATCGTGGCCACCAAGGTGGGCTTCCAGTAGGGGAGGTAATACCCGAGTACGCGGCGGTAGATTGAGGGCATGGCGAAAGGGCAAAAAGAGGGAGAAGAGGGGAGGCGGGAAGAAGGAAGAGAAAGGGCGGGAACAGGATACGACCGGTGCGCCAGGAACCTTAGCAAAGTCCGTGTTTGGGGAAACGGTGAAAACGTTCCGCTTCAACATTCCAGAAGGCGGCCGCAGGGGCATACTGGGCGGCCAGATGAAAGAACTGTTGTTTCACCCTGTGAGCGTGGGCGTGGGAGGCTTTCTAGCCGGGGCGGCGCTGGTGGGTCTGTGGGCCAGGCAGGCGATTGCCTTGGCGCGCTTGAGCGCGGAGCAGACCGTTTCGGGTCGGTTCCAATCGGAACTGCGGGATCTCTCGATGCAGTTGGCTGGGGCCCGGGAGAGGGAGTCGGCCTTGTTGGAGGCTCAGGGGCAAATGAGCCATTCTTTCCGGTCGCTCTCGGCGGAGGCGCTGAGGGAAAATAACCGCTCCTTTCTGGAGTTGGCCAAAAACACGCTGGCCCAGGCAACGGCCGGATCCCAAACGGACCTCGAGAAGCGCCAGCAGGCGGTTGCCTCGTTGGTGCAACCCCTGCGCGAATCGCTCGCAGCGGTAGACCTCAAGATTGCTGAGATGGAAAAAAGCCGGGTGGGCGCATACGAGTCGCTGCGTTCAGTCGTGGGCGGACTGGAGGAATCGCAGCGGGCGCTTCAGAAAGAGACGGGCAACCTCGTCCGAGCACTCCAATCGCCGGTGGTGCGTGGGCGCTGGGGGGAAATTCAGCTCCGGCGCGTGGTGGAATTGGCAGGGATGCTTGAGCACTGCGATTTTGTGGAGCAATCTTCGGTTGAGACGGCTGAGGGGCGGTTGCGTCCGGATTTGTGTGTGGTGTTGCCCGGGGGAAATACGGTGGTGGTGGATTCAAAGGTGCCGCTGCTGGCCTACCTGGAGGCGGTCCAAACTCCGGAGGAATCGCTCCGGCGCAGTCACCTCAGCCGACATGCCAGCCAGGTGCGCGCTCACATTGACCAGCTTTCCCGCAAGGCCTACTGGGAGCAGTTTGAGACCAGTCCGGAGTTTGTGGTGCTGTTTCTTCCGGGAGAGGTGTTTTTCAGTGCCGCGTTGGAACAAGACCCCGAGTTGATTGCCTATGGCGCCGAGAGGCGGATTATCCTGGCGAGTCCGACCACGCTGATCGCGCTCTTGCGGACGGTGCACTACGGCTGGCGGCAGGAGGCTCTGGCCCGGAATGCGGCGGAGATCAGCGCGCTGGGGCGGGAATTACACAAGCGTCTCGGGGATTTCACCGGTCACCTCGCAAAACTCGGCGCAAGCCTTGGGAGTGCGGTCGAACACTTCAATCGGTCCGTGGGGTCCTGGGAATCGCGTGTGCTTGTGAGCGCCCGGAAGTTTGAGGACTTGAAAGCGGCCAATCCCGATCTGTTGTTGCAGGAGTTGGGCCAAATCGAGCGAGTGCCGGCGGTTCTTCGGGAGGGGGCGCTTCCGGGCTGAGGCCTCCGTCGGCGGCGCGCTAAACCATGCTAAAAGCGCTCTCATGGCTTGGGAGTTGCTTGATTGCGGGCAGTCCCGCCCCGCTATGACCTCGGCCACTGCTCCCAAATCCCAGCCCAAAGGCGTTATTGGTAAGTACCTCACTTTTGTGTTGGGACATGAGGCGTACGGAATTCCAGTGCTGAAGGTCCGGGAAATCATCCGGCTTTGCGAATTAACCTCCGTCCCCCAGATGCCGGAGTACATCAAGGGGGTGCTGAATTTGCGGGGAAAAATCATCCCGGTCTGTGATTTGCGGCTCAAGTTCAGGCTCGGCTCCAGCGCCAACAGCGAGCACACATGCATTGTGGTGGTCGAGGTGAAGCTTTGTGAAAAGTCTGCCACTCCCATGGGGCTCATCGTGGATGCCGTTGAGGAGGTGGTCAGTATCGCCCCCTCGGAGATCGAGCCGACCCCCGACTTCGGTACCGTCCTGCACACCGATTACATCGTGGGAATGGCCAAAGTGAAGGGTCGGGTCAAGGGACTGCTGGATATTGACAGGGTCGTCCAAGCCGTTACCCCCGAACAACTTGGAATTCGACCTCTCGAGGTCGAGGAGAAGGCCCGCGGATAAACTCGTTGAAACAGCCCGCAGCCCAAGGGACGGGATCCACCAGACCTCTTTCATGAAACTCACCACCAAACTTTCCATCGCGATTCTCGTGGCCGGCATGATTCCCGCCGTCCTGATCACGCGGTTGGCGCTTCGTTCCTCCGACGAGGTTGCCGAAAACATGGGCGACCTCTACCAGGACATCGCGGAGGGGGTGAGTTCGCGCATCGACCGCACTCTGTTTGAGCGCTACGGCGACGCCCAGGCGTTTGCCGCCAACGGAGACCTTCATGACACTGAATCGTGGTACTTGCAGGATGCCTCGAGGAACCGGGCGGTGGCCGCGGCCAACCGGATGATCTCTCTGTATTCCGACTTTTACAGCGTTGGCTACCTGGTCGACACCCGAGGCCGCGTGGCCGCAGTGAACGACAGGACCGGTGACGGAAAGCCCCTTGATACGGCCTTTCTGTACGGGAAAGACTTCCAGGATGCCTCCTGGTTCAAGGATGCGATGGCGGGTAATTTTGCCCGGGGCAGTGCTGCCGATGGCACCGTGATGCAGGATCTGCATGTGGACGAAGATGTGAAACAGGTGTTGGGCAATGACGGGTTGGTGCTTGGTTTTTCCGCTCAGGTGAAGGACGCCGCCGGCAAGGTGATTGGGGTGTGGCACAACTGCGCGAATTTTTCTCTGGTGGAGGAGATTGTGGTGAGTTCTCACAAGCACCTTGCTACAAAGGGATTGGCGCATTCCCAGATTACTCTTGTCGACCGCGTCGGGCGCGTTTTGCTCGATTACGACCCGACACACAGCGGGTCCGAGGCGGTCTTTCACGACATGAGCATGCTTTTGAAGACCAATCTGGTCTCGCTCGGAGTTGAGGCGGCGAAGCGGGTGTCGGAGGGCAGGGCGGGTCATGACGTCGCGATGAATCCGCAGAAAAACACGAGGCAGGTTTGCGGTTTTTCACCCAGTGTCGGGGCGCTGGGGGCTCCCGCCTTCAAATGGGGCGTTTTAGTCCGAACCCCTGAAGCCGATGCCATGGCGGTGCCGAATGCGCACAAACGCCATATTTTGCTCTACCTCATCGGCAGCGCGGTGGGCCTTCTGGTGGTCGCTGTTATTTTGGGGCGCGCCATTGTTCGCTCGGTGGAGAGGGGAATTCTTTCCCTGCGCGGCATTAACGATTCGTTGGCAGAGGCAGCGAGCCAGTTTTCGCGCTCGAGCCAGACGGTGGCTCACGGGGCGAGTGAGCAGGCTGCCTCCCTGGAGGAAACCAGTGCCTCTCTGGAGGAAATCTCGGCCATGACTCGGCGGACCTCCGAGAATGCGAACAGTGGCAAGTCGATTAGTCACGATGCCCGCAGTTGTGCGGACGAGGGGCTAGAGCGAATCCAGGAAATGACGCGGACGCTCGAAGGGATTCGGGGCGCGGTCACCGAAATGGAGTCGGCCGTGCGAGACCTTCAGGATTCAGGTCAGGAGATTGCGAACATCATCAACACGATCGATGAAATTGCCTTCCAGACGAACTTGCTGGCATTGAACGCTGCGGTGGAGGCGGCGAGGGCGGGCGAGGCTGGAATGGGTTTTGCCGTTGTGGCCGATGAAGTGCGGGCTTTGGCCCAGCGCAGCGCTCAGGCTGCCAAGGAGACGTCGCAGAAGATCGATGCCTCGCTTCAGCGGAGTGCCCACAGCGGTGTGGCCAGCGCAAAAGTGGTGCGCAGCTTGGGAGAGGTGGAAGCCACCTCCGAAAGTCTCCAGCGCGTCTTCGAGGGAATTGTGAAAAAGGTTTCCGCCCTCGACGAGGTGATTAATGAGATGGCGGTTGCCTGCAGCGAGCAAAGCACCGGCATCACGGAGGTCAACATGGCGGTCAATCAGATGGACACGGTTACCCAAGGCAACGCGGCGATTGCCGAGGAAAATGCGAGTGTTTCCAACGAAGTCACTGCGTTGGTGAATTCTTTGAGAACGGTGGTTTCCGACCTGCAAAGGGTGGTTTCGGGCAAATCGGGAGCCGCGAGTGCTCCGTCGGCTGAACCTCTCTCCGGAGGGGGGGGCGGTGTTGTGCCCCGGCCTGCATCGAACTTTGCTGGGCTCGCCAATTCCACCCCACAAGACAACTCGCGTTCTTCCACTTCCAAGCGGAAAGCGGGCTCTGGAGATGGATTGTCGGCGATCCCAATGCCCGGGGAGGGAAGCGGTTCCAAAAGCGCGTCGTCTATCGCGAATTCTTTCAAGGACTTTTAGTCCACCTCGCCTCCCACCGCACAATGAACCAATGGTTGAGCAGCATCCGCAGCATCCGGAAACCCAATCCACTGGGGTGCCCGCAAGCCAACCTCGAGAACCCGGGCGCTCTTCCTCCTCCTCGTAGCGCCTGAGCTCCATCCCTTCTTCCGTCACCATGTCCCTTTCTTCGATCGCCAACCAGGTGCTGGAACTCACGCGCAAAGTCGCGCAGGAGTTGAGCTTTGCAGAGCCGGGCCGGGATTCCGGATTGCTGCCGATCAATAGTTTTGTCGCCGAGATCGAGGAAATTTCTGCAAACAACCCATTGCCGGCCCCGCTACCCGCCGCCATTCAGCAGGCCCGCCGTCTCGTGGACCGCGTTTTTGATACGACGGCGCTTTTTGACGCATCGACGCTCGCCTCGCTTGAGCGGTGGGCGTCCTGGATGGAGGGCGCACTCCTCGGAGTGCAAGAAGGACGCGAAATGCCCGCCTTACCCTCTTTTTCCGAGGAAGGTCCCGGCGCCTCGCGACCCACTGCGTCGAAGGATCATCGGTCCGTGCCCCCTCCGCAATCCGGGTTTGGGAGGATTCTTGCGCTTGTTCAGTCCATTGCCCAAGAGTTGGCGTCTGCCGAAGTGGGTTCAGACGCCGGGCTCCTTCCGGTGAACAGCTTTGTGTACGAGATCGAGGAGCTGAGCGAAAAAATTGACCTTCCCGGTAACTTGGACCGAGCGGTGTTCCTGGCACGTCGCTGGATGGACCAAATTTTGGACACGGTTGCCGTTTTTGAGGAGCCAGCCCTGAACCAACTCCGCGAGTGGACGGCTTGGATGGATGCCGCCCTCGAACAGGCCGAGCAAGGGCATTCGCTCCCACCATTGCCTTTGGGTTGGGCCCTTGATGCGGCTGAGGCTCGGCCCGATGTTTTTCCTCAGATCGCCTCCCTCGCTCAGCAGCTCGCCCTGGAACTGGCCTTTGCGGAGCCGGGCAAAGACGCGGGTCTTTTACCCGTGAACAATTTTGTCCTCCAGATGGAAGATCTGGGGCAAAAAGGCGAGATTCCCGGCGTGCTGACGCAGGCTCTTCGCACGGCTCGTCAGTGGTTGGACCGTATTTTTGAGACCACGGCCGCCTTTGATCAGACCGCGCTCACACGATTCAGCGAATGGGCCTCATGGGTTGAAAAAACCTGCGAGCATTGTCGTTCCGGGTACGAACCCCAGCCCCTGCCCGAGGCTTGGGGGGCGAGGGAGGCTTCGGGATCCAGCGTCCCTTCACCCGCGCACGCTCCGGTTCCCCCGGCCCCAGCGGCGGCATCAGCACCGATCTCACCCGTACCGGCGGCTACGGCGGTGGAGCCTGCAGGCCGTTCCTTTTCGCAACAGAGCGCGATCGAGCCTCCGCTGGAGCTCAACCTCGAGGGGGACGATCGGGATCTGATTCAGGGATTTATCAGTGAATCCTACGAGCACCTCCAAAACATCGAACAAGGGGTGCTGGTGCTGGAGGAAAATCCCACGGACGCGGCGACGCTCAACTCCATCTTCCGCGCCTTCCACACCTTTAAGGGCGGCGCGGGGTGTGTGAACCTGACTCCTATCAAGGATCTTGCTCACGAATTGGAGTCTGTATTGGACGCGGCCCGGCAGCACAAACTCCACATCACCACCGAGATCATCAACGTGATTCTCGAGGGCGGCGATACCCTGGGCAAATTCGTCGAGCAAATCGCTGCTCGTCTGGCCGGGAAGCACCTTGAGGTTCCCATCTGCATTCCCACTCTTCACCTGGTTCACAGAGCTCAGTCGATCT
Organism: Verrucomicrobiota bacterium; assembly: GCA_037975925.1. GTDB lineage: Bacteria > Verrucomicrobiota > Verrucomicrobiia > Chthoniobacterales > Chthoniobacteraceae > Chth-196. The sequence goes on along the minus strand of JBANFR010000018.1, from coordinate 7,349 downwards.
TGGGCCATGGGAGCCCCTCCGCCTCTGAAGTGGTCCCCGTTGCCCAGGCCGCAAACCCAGGACCCGAGCCCCTTGGCGGATCTCCCGCGGCGGCATCTGCTGCGACATCCGCCCCGCCGTCGGCGGCAGCCCCAGTTGCCCCTCCTCAGCCGGCGACCAGGGCAAATCCAGCCAGTAGTGGCGCCGCCCCTGCGGTCGCTGCGGGTTTTGTGAAGGTCGACACCATCAAGTTGGATGCGCTGATTGACCTCGTGGGAGAGCTTGTGATTTCGGAATCGATGGTCGTTCAGGATCCGGAATTGAGGGCTCTTCCGAGTCGGAATCTGGCGAGGAATCTGGGCCAACTCCACCGCATCACCAGCGAGTTGCAGAGAACAGCGATGTCGCTGCGGATGGTCCCCATTCGTGCGACCTTTCAGAAGATGACCCGCCTGGTGAGGGATCTTTCTGCAAAGCAGCACAAGCAGGTCCAACTAGTCATGAGTGGGGAGGACACGGAGCTTGATCGCAACATCGTCGAGGAAATCGGCGATCCGCTCGTACACATGATCCGCAACGCTGCCGATCATGGGATTGAAAATGCGGAGGCACGCGTTGCCAAAGGAAAGTCGGCAACGGGGACCATTTATCTGCGCGCCTTCCATCAGGGAGGCAACATTGTGATTCAAATTGAGGACGACGGAAATGGCTTAAACAAGGACCGCTTATTGGCCAAGGCGAGAGAGCGTGGATTGGTGAAGCCCAATGAAACACTGCCGGATAAGGACATCTATGAACTGATCTTTGCGGCTGGTTTTTCAACTGCAGAGGTGATTAGCGATATTTCAGGACGGGGTGTGGGGATGGATGTGGTTCGGCAAAATATCGAAAAACTCCGAGGCAAGGTGGAGATTCAGACCGTTCCCGGAGAGGGTACCACTTTTACGATCTATTTACCTCTCACCTTGGCGATTATTGACGGGATGATCGTAAGCGTCGGGGGTCAGCGATATATCATTCCAACGCTTTCTGTCCGTGAGTCTTTCCGGCCGAAGCCCGAGATGATTTCAAGCGTCCATGAGAGGGGAGAAATGGTGAATGTACGCGGTCGCTTAAGTCCGTTGTTGCGTCTTTATCAGTATTTGGAGCAGGCGCCCAAGGTGACTGATCCAGCGGAGGCCATTATTGTGGTTGTGGAGTCTGGGCAGCAAACGCGCTGTTTGATGGTGGACGAGCTCCTTGGCAAACAGGAGGTCGTCATTAAGAGCTTGGGTGGCGCGCTGAAAAAGAATCATGCATTGGCGGGCGGGGCCGTGTTGGGAGACGGCAGAGTGGGCCTCATTCTGAATGTAGACGCTCTGGTGAAGCTGAGCGGGAATGCGGGTCCTGCGTCGCAGGCGAATCTTGGGCATGTTCCCCAGAGTGAAACCACAAAATCGATGTGAGAGGTATTAGTTCTGGAGCGCAGAGAAAACGCAGAGACTCAAAGAGATTTTATGTCTGAGGAAACTTCAGCGCAAAGTTCGATGGCGCGACTCGCGGGCAAGTATCTCACCTTTGTATTGGGGCACGAGTGCTATGGTGTTCCGGTATTGAAGGTTCGCGAGATCATTAGAATTTGCGATATCACGCCGGTTCCGCAAATGCCGGATTATATCAAGGGAGTATTGAATCTTCGTGGAAAAATTATTCCGGTAGCGGATTTGAGGTTAAAGTTTCATTTGGACCACATCGAAAATACGAAGCTGACTTGTATCGTGGTGGTTCAGGTGATTTTGGGGGATCAGAGCGTGACTCCGATTGGACTCATTGTGGATGCGGTAGAGGAGGTGGTGAATATCCTCGAGTCCGATATTGAGCCTCCGCCGGATTTTGGAACTTTACTGCACACGGACCACATTTTGGGCATGGCGAAGGTCAAGGGAACGGTGAAAACCCTGCTGGATATCGACCGGGTGGTGTCGGCCGTGCATTCGGAAACTTCGGTGATTGCAGCCCATGCCCCAAGGTAGAATTGATCAGAGAAAGGGTGGGGGCTGTAGGATATTGTCCGTTATCAGAAGGTTGGGGAGGGATTGGAAAACGTGTGGATTAGAGGAGTCAGTTGGGGAATGCTGGTTGGGAGGCCGGTTCCTGACTCTGGTTTGTTGATCGATTTATGGGCATTTCTGACCCCTCCACAACGCTCTCCAGTGATTGCTATGCGTTTCTGACTCGGATTGTATACGAGCATAGTAGGATTCGACTTGGCCCCGATAAACAGCCCCTCGTCACTGGGCGTTTGAGCAAAAGATTGAGGGAGTTGAATCTCCAATCGTTTGAGGCCTACTGTGAGCTGCTGCGTTCGCCGGCAGGCGTGGCAGAGCTCTCGCCCCTGATTGATCTGATTTCCACCAATCACACCCATTTCTTTCGGGAGGCGGGGCATTTGGATTTTCTGCGACAAACCGCAGTGCCTGAATTTGTGGCGAAATTGGGAGCGAGAGAGCCCTTACGCATCTGGAGCGCTGCATCCTCCTCCGGGGAGGAGCCATACACCATTGCGATTGTCCTTTCCGAATATTTCCGGACTCAGCCAGTGCACCCCTGGGTGATTGAGGGGTCGGACATTTCGACGAGGATTTTGGAGCACGCGCGGAATGGAATTTACAGTCAGGATCGCGTGAAGTTGCCGGATGTACAGTGGTTACCCCGGTATTTTCAGAAGGGAAGCGGGGATTTTGAAGGATACTACCGGGTGAAACAAAGTCTGCGGGACCTCGTGAAGTTCCACCATTTGAATTTGCTACAGACGCCCTATCCAGTGGCGACGAATCAGCACGTGATTTTTTGCCGGAATGTGATGATTTATTTTGATCAGAAGACGCGCGAGGAATTGGTGGAAAAACTCACCAACCAACTTGCGCCCGGTGGATATTTGATTGTGGGTCACTCGGAGAGTTTATTGGGGATCAAGCATCATCTGCGTTCAGTCAAAGCAACCATATACAAGAAGGGAAATGGATAAATGCGGACTTTTTTGATGGAGCGAGAGAGGATTGAATGGCCGGGTGCTCGGATTGCGCAGTCGCTTTTCCAAGGTGAAAAGCGAATTCAGGGGAAGAGTGGAACCTTGTTCCGGATGGGACAAGGGCGTTTTGATCTCTTTTCAGAAATATGGATGGCGTCTGCGGCCTCTCTCTAAATTCCACGACGATGCCTCCAAGAAGCTGGACCATTCCCTCTCCAAAGATCAATTTGGTGGTGGGAATGGGGGACATGATTGCGAGCAATCAGAGTAACGCAAACATTTTGACCTATTCTTTGGGGTCGTGTGTTGGCGTTGTTATTTACGATCCGGTGGTGAAGGTGGGTGGTATTCTGCACGCCATGCTTCCGGACTCGACATTAAATGAGGAAAAGGCGCACGCCCGTCCGTTTATGTTTGTGGATACGGGGCTCCCCTCACTTTTTCATGCGGTGTATGCTTTGGGCGGAGTGAAGTCTCGAATTATTACAAAGCTGGCTGGCGGCGCTGAATTATTGAACGAAAAGAAGGTTTTTAACATTGGCTTGCGGAATATCGATGCGGTTCACGGGCTGCTGAAGAGGAATGGGGTGCGGTTGTATGCCGAAGATATTGGGGGAGCTGATGTGCGGACGCTCCGCTTGGATTTGGGTACTGGGAATCTCACGATGGATGTGACTGGAAAGGGGTCCCGATTGTTATGAGCATCAAGAGGAAGATTGGGATGGTGTGGCTCTGGTGGAAAAATCCTGCTTAGGGTGAGGAGTTATTAATCGACTGGTTTATTATGAGCATAGCAACGCCTCGTAAGATTAAGGTTCTAGTGGTGGATGATTCCTCCATGGTAAGGAAGATGATCTCGGATGCTTTGAGTCGGGATCCTGGTATTGAGGTGGTGGGAACAGCACCCGATGCCTATGTGGCTCGGGACATGATAGTGCAGTTAGAGCCTGACGTCTTGACGTTGGATATTGAGATGCCGCGGATGGACGGGCTTACCTTTTTAAAGATTCTGCAAAAGCATAAACCCATGCCTGTGGTGGTGATAAGCTCGATCTCGCAGGAGGGATCGGCTGCGGCTCTGCAGGCGGTGGAGGCGGGAGCCGTGGAGGTGTTAGCAAAACCGACGAGTGCTTATTCCATAGGGCATTTGGGGGAGCAATTACCCCGTTACATTCGGGCGGCGGCTGCGGCGAAACTGCGTCCGGTGAGCCCCGTTTCTGTGGAGCCAGCGGCCGCGGCGCCTCGTCCAATCGAGCGTGTGGCGAGTGAGGTGGTGCCCGGGGGATGGAGCGAAAAGCAAATTGTGCTGCTCGGGGCTTCCACCGGCGGGATCGAGGCATTGACGGAGGTGCTCTCGCATTTGCCCAGTGGGCTCCCGGGGATCGGGATCACGCAGCATATGCCACCCCATTTTTCGCGTTTGTTTGCGGAACGCGTCAATGGGGCGTGCGCCTTTGAGGTGCGCGAGGCGAAGGAAGGGGATGCCCTTCGCCCGGGACTAGCGCTTGTGGCGCCCGGGGATTTTCACATGACTTTTAAGTGGGTGGCGGGTGCGTATCGGGTGGAGCTCAATCAGAAGCCGCCGGTGCATCATTGTCGTCCGGCGGTGGATGTGATGTTTCGTTCCGTAGCGGAGATTTCCGACGCGCGGGTGGTGGCGGTGATTTTGACGGGGATGGGGGTGGACGGGGCGTTGGGGATGAAGCTGCTGAAGGAGAAGGGAGCTCGGACCATCGCCCAGGATGAGGAGACTTCGGTGGTGTATGGAATGCCTCGTGCTGCTGTGGAGATGGGCGTTGTGGATCGAGTGCTGCCGCTGAAGGGAATTGCTGCGTCGATTGTCGCGGCGGTTCAGGCGCAGGCGCGTTCTGCGCGCTCTTAGCGCTAAGAGATTACTGATAGGGCTCTTCTGCTGATTTTCAACTTCCAGCTCACTTTGTTCATGGCCGTATTTCAACTCAGGGAAAGCGTATTGCGCGTGGTTCCCAATGTCCTGGAAACCATGCTGGAGATTCATCCCTCGCCGACCGGGCAGGGTCTGCCTTCCGGGGCGGATCGAATTTCGGCCATCATCGGGATTGGGGGCGATGAGGTGCACGGGATGATTTACGTTCATTTCCCGCGCCATCTGGGCGAGGAAGTGGCAGGGAAGCTATTGGATGGTTGCGTTGGGGCGGAGTTGGGAGACGGGGAGGTCAACGACGTGGTGGGAGAGATGTGCAATATGATGGCCGGTGGGCTAAAGGCGGATTTGGCGGAAGTGGGTTTTGAGGCAGGGATCAGTCCGCCTTCGATTATTCGTGGAAAAGGGTTCACGATTGACCCAGAGCCCGGCATGGAAGTGAGCCATTTTGGTTTCCTTTGCGGAAAGCATGTTCTGGATCTAGAGATCCACCTGAGAATCGAGTCTTGAAGTTTATATGCCCTATAAAATCCTGAGTGTTGATGACAGCCTCACCATCCGCATGCTGGTGAAGCGCTCTTTTAAGAATTTCGACTGCGCTGTTTTTGAAGCCTGCAATGGAGAGGAGGGGCTCGCAGCGGCGATCCGCGAGAAGCCTGACCTGATTTTTCTGGATATCACGATGCCTGTGATGGACGGCGTGACCATGTTGACCAAGCTGAAGGAAAACCCTGACATCAAGGGGATTCCGGTCATCATGCTGACGGCTGAGTCGGGCAGAGAAAATGTGGCTTACATCGCGAAACTGGGGGTTCGCGACTACTTGGTGAAGCCCTTCAAGGACGAGCAATTGATTGAGAAGGCGTCGCGGGTCCTGAAGTTGGAACCGAAGCCAGCGAGCGCCTAGTGCTTGTGGAGGAACGGGAGTGTTTTTGCGCCTCGTTTCTCACTTTGTGGACCGAATTTGAATAAACCTACTGCACCCTGATTATGCCATCTGCCCACGACGATATTGCCAAAGCCTTCGGTCTGGAGGCGGTTCCAGAGAGCGTACACCGGCTCACGCAGATGATTGCTTCGCGGTCTGGGAGCATCGTGGAGTTCGGAAAGTTAGTCTCTGCGGACAAACAGCTCACTGCCCGCTTGTTGAAGTTCGCTAATCCGCGCGCGGTGGACGAGTTCGACTACAACATCACCACGGTGGAGGGTGCGTTGCAGCGGACGGGGATGAGTGTGGCTCTGCTTTTTGCGATGACCGACCCCTTGGTTCGCGCCGTGCTCAAGACGTTCGACACGATGTTGGGGATCAAGTTGGAGACGCTGCCACTCTCCACGCCTTTTCAAGAGGATCATGTGTTGGGGGAGGTTGGTTTTTCGGGTCAGGCGAATGGGAAAGTGCAGCTGCGTTTTCCCAAGGTGGCGGTGCCGGTCATCGGGGCTCGTCTGTTGGGGTTGGAGGCCTCGGATTTGGAAGATCCCGCGATTGCCAACGACGTCGTTGGGGAGTTGTGCAACATGGTGGCGGGCAATTTTAAGTCCAACCTGTGTGATGCGGGGCTGCCTTGCACGTTGAAGCCGCCGATAATCACGATCACGGGCGATTTCAAGCTGCAGAGTTTGGAGGGCGGGAGTTCGGAGCGGTACCCGTTTCGTTCCCCGGAACTCGCCCTTTTTGTGGACCTCGCAGTGAATCCTTGGGGCGGCTAGGGAGGGGGGCATTCGGGATGCCCCCGGGTTCGGGGGCTGGGACACGGGCGTCGTCGGCACGGCGCATCGTCGGTTTTGCATTTCGGTGAGAAAGCTTCCATTTTGACGCCCTCATGACGTCCGCTTCTCTGACTCCGATGATGCAGCAGTACCAAGGCATTCGGAGGACGCTGCCGCCCGAGACCATTTTGCTTTTTCGGCTCGGGGATTTTTACGAGATGTTTTTTGAGGATGCGAAGGTTGCCTCCTCGATTCTCAACGTGGCGCTGACGCAGCGCAATGGGATGCCGATGTGCGGGATTCCCTTCCATGCGTCGGAGGGGTATGTCCGCAAACTTTTGCAGGCCGGGCGCAGGGTGGCGGTGTGCGATCAGGTCTCGGAGCCGCAACCTGGGAAGATTGTGCAGAGGGAAATCACCCAGATTCTTTCGCCGGGAACGGTGTCGGACCTTCAGATGCTGGAATCTGGGCGGAACAACTTTGTGGCGGCGATTTGTCCGGAGGCGAAGAGGGGGTATGGGTTTGCGTACATGGATCTGAGCACGGGGGAGTTTCGGCTCACGGAATTGGCGGATGCGGTGGAGTTGGCCGATGAGTTGGCGAGGGTAAAGCCGGCGGAGGTCATGGTGGACGAGGCGGTGGCGGATCAGTTTGGTCATCTGCCGGGGCTAATCAGACGGGATGGGTATGCGTTTTTGTGGGATCAGGCCTATCACACTTTGCTCAAGAATTTTGGGGTCCAGGCTCTCG
>JBANFR010000017.1:0-38260 GCA_037975925.1 Verrucomicrobiota bacterium | reverse complement strand
AGGGCTTCCAGGAGCGGCGCGGGCGGGTGGTATTCGGAGCCGAAGGTGCTCGAATGAGGCCTCATGCGGGGGTGCCTGTGTTGGGGGTCCGATTCCAGATGGTCCGGGCTGACTCGATCGTGAAATCACACTTTGCCCAGTAAGCCATTCGGACCGGGACCGCGACCAAACCATCGCGAGGCGTTCCTCGGAGCCCAAACTGGCTGACGATCGGGAGGCTCGCGGCGTTGGTAATGCACAGCTCATGGGGGCCGGAGAGCAATCCGGCGGAGGTGAGTTTGGTGAAATGAATGTCTGCCTCCAAAACCGCCTGGTAACAGGCCCGCGTGGGGTCCACGGCATCCCGGAATTGTTTGAGGAAAACCATGGGCTGGCGCTCCTCGGCGATCGCTTTCCAGAGGTTACCGGCCAGTGCCATCCCGGGCAGGAGGAGTTCGCCCTTCGCGTCCCAAAAAAGGTGGACCAGGGTCGAAAGCATCTCGCGGAAACCGCCCTTGAGCTCGGTGGAAAGACTGGTGTCCTTTTGCGCCGGTTTGCAGACGCGGAGAATGCATTGCTCCTGCGAGACCACGTTGTGCGAAAACGTGGGGTAGACAAAACTGAAGGCCTCCAGGTCTCCGGGTTGGCCCGGGTCGGGGATGTGGAACCGCCCCAGGAGCTTCGGAAAGCCGAACACCTCGCGCCCCGCGATCAGCGCCTGTCCGTTGTCGACCCAGAGATAGGGGACGTACCATACGAGTCTCTCGACGATGAAGGCTCCGTTTTTGCGGTGGCCTGCCGCAAGCAGCATCCAAAAATCAGCTTCCTGTTCGCAAAGGGAACCCTTCTCTGAGTCGGGAGGGTTGAGGGAGCTCAGGCGATCGAGTTTGAGGAAGGAGACCAGCAAAAAGGGGGCGAGGACCCGGTACTCCGTCTCTGCGTTTGCGACGTTGAGTCGCTCGTCGCAGAAGCGCTGGAGCGCATGCAAATCCGCATCGATCACAAACACCTGAGCCTTCACATCCTGACTCAGGTAAGGAGGCTGAAAGGCAGGCTCCGAGGGGAATTCGAGGAAGGGCGGCAGTAGGCTCATGAATGGGAGGCGGGTGGAAAATCGGTTTCGCCGTAGATCGCAACGGGGGTGCCGAGAATGGCTCTGGCTGCCTGCATGCCGGCCATCACAGAAGCTTCGACGCAGCCGTAGTTGAGGCCGGTGCGCAGCCAGTCGCCCGTGAAGACGAGGTTCGAAATCCCGCAATCTTCCGCTTTGAAGCGATACTGGGTGGTTCCCGAAAGGGAGATTACGTAGCGGTCTGTCGGGTTGATGTTCGCCCGCCAATACTGGGACTGAAGTCGCTCGAGGCCGCGTCCGTTTTGAAGGTCCACGAGCAGGTCCCATTCGAGGCCGCTGGTTCCCGGGATCACAGCCCGCGGCCACATGCATTCGGTGTGGGTCTTGAGCCAGTCGAGCGCGATCGTGTACGCACGCTGTGCCTCAGTCGCCGGAAACTGCGTATCCGAAAAAGGCGGGATCGTGTCGGCGTCCTGCAATACGCCGCAGAAGTACAAGATACAGGCGCACGTGTCGTTCGGCCATTCCTCCCGGGGAAGCAGGTGGGTCATATCCGCCCAGGTGTCGAGGGGTTCGGCGTAGGCCGTGGTGATCGTCGAGCCTTCCTTCCAACCCAGCGCCTCCAGGTCCGGTTTGAGCCACAGTTGAACACCGATGGTCTGTACGGTTTGCACATGGTTCAAACAGGCGGCCACCGCCGGCGATCCTTGCGTGGGGGAGAGCAGCTCGGGGGCGAGGTGCGGCAAGGCTGCGAGCGAGATGCCGCTAAGAACGAGGTCAAAATCGACCCCCGCATTCAGTTCGATCGCCTCCACGCCCGGCCACGGGGACCAAGCCGACTCCAGGTTGATGCCTTGGGACTGGAGCTCGGCACCCTCCAGCAACTGGTCGTACAGGGGCGAGCTCGGCCAAGACTCGACCCCACGAACGTCGACGAGCGGTTGGTACTCTCCGGAGCGCACGGTGGCCTGTCGAAGAAGGGTCACTTTCGATATCGCGCCGGGCGTGCCGAGGGAGATCGATTGGACCTGATGAAAAAAGCGGAACTGGACGCCCCGTTTTTGGAGGACTTGGTAGATGGGGGTAAACACGGTGTCTCCCATTCCTGCTGCCATGCGCCAGAAGATGGCCCCCCGGTAGTCGAGGAGGAGGCGCAGAGTCATTCGTAAAGCGACGCCGGCTGCGAGGTTGGGACGCTGCGTATCCCCTTTTTCGAAGGCGAAAATGTAGCAGTAGGTGCCGCGCACCAGTCCGCAGTCGAGCGTGAGATCGGAAGCCCCGTGCCTTTTGAGCCAGGCGCGAAAATCCTCGGAATCGATGCCATCAAATCCATTTTCGAGCAGTCCGTCCCCGATCATTCCGCTGACGAGCGTGACGGCCAGGTCGGCAAGGACGAAGAGGTGTCGTGCCTGTTCGGAGTGATCGATGGTGTCCTGGAGGTGATGTTTGAGCCAGCGCAAGAAGGCGTTGAGGAGGGCGCGTATGCTGTCGTGGGCCTCGAGGTCGGGCTGGTGTGCGTCAGGGGTCAGGTCTTGGCAAAGACGCAGGGCAGCCTTCAGCAACTCGAGCCCCGTGACTTCGACCCCATGGGCGAGGAAATGGGTGACTTCCTCGAAGAAGGAGGGGGCCGTTGAGGCGTTCTCTTGGGGGAGCTGGGGGTGATCCTTGAGGAACTCGATCGTGAGAGGGAGCAGTCTCAGGAGGAATTCGAGAGGGGTCGGGATGTGCGCTGCATCCTGGGGGAGGCCGTGGACGGATTCGAAGAGTTCGGTCCAGTGGGAGAATTGGCCCTGGAATTCCTCCGCCCAAGAGACGTTGCTATGAGGTCGGAAGGCATCATCCCAACGGCGCAGTGGATGGCCGGGGGGGCGGTCGAGTTCGTCGTAGCAGGAGCGCATCATCCGCAAGGCGTTGACGTAGAATCCGCTCCAAATGTGGAGGCCGTGCTCCTCGATGCGCTGGGAAATGGCGGCGTTTCTGCCGCTGGCGCCCTTTCCGCCCAAGCGCCACCCCTGCTGATAGACGGTGATGTCGAAATGTTTTTGCCAGTCTGGCTGGCTGGTAAGGACAAAAAGGGCTGTGAGAGAGCTGGTGCCGCCACCGAGAACGACGAGCTTTTTGGGGTGGGCCATAGGGAATCGGAACGTTTTCTGAACACTCTCCGCATGTTTTTGTTTGCTTGCGGTAAGCATTTACAGATTGGTGGAGCCGTTCTGTCTAAAAATGAACAAGATGCAAATGATTTCTGATATACTGAACCAAAAGCGCTTTTGGTTGGCTTGCCTGCTGTTGCCCTTGGGAGCTCAAACATCTTACGGACTCGGCTTTCGTATTCTTCACCAGGATGCTGCCGCCGTTGGGCGGGCCAATGCCTGGACAGCCACCGCGGATAATCCATCCGCCATTTATTATAACCCTGCGGGAATTTCGCAGATCGGCAGTCCAGAGCAGCGCTTTGGAATTTATAGTGTTAGCTATAAGGTGAATTATGACGGGCCGACGGCGGACGCGGCGACGGTCACGAGAATTCAGGGGGTTCCGCAGCTATTTTACACGCAGCCCTGGAAAGAGACGCCGTGGACCTTCGGGCTCGGGGTGTATTCCCCTTACGGACTGGCCAGCGAATGGAAAGACGATGCGCCTTTCCGCACCCTGGCCATCAAGAACTCGCTCATCTACACCCGAATCAACCCGGTGGTGGCGTGGAAAATCAACGAGGCCTTCAGCCTCGGGGCGGGGCCGACGGTGAACTATTCGCGGTTTGATTCGCGCTCGGGATTGTTGATTCCGGGGGACGAGGCGCGTTTTGTGGGGGACGGCTGGGGGGCGGGCTTCAATGCGGGTGCGCTTTTGAAGTTGAGCGAAAAGTGGGCGCTGGGGCTCAGTTATGCTAGCCGCTCGGACATCACCTACCGGGGCACGACCCGGATCTCGAATTCGCTGATTCCCTCCAGCAAGAATAACTCTCGAGCGGACCTGCGTTTCCCGCAGAATGTCGTCTTCGGCACTTCGTGGAAGCCGAACGAGAAATGGAATATCGAGTGTGACGTGGACTGGACCGATTGGAGTGGAATTCAGCAGGGGTGGAATTCGACGTGTGTTTATGCGATAGGAGCCACTCGCAAACTGCCGAATGGTTATTCGGTGAGCGCCGGATATTCGTATGCTCCCAATAGTATTCCTGATTCCGTATTCACGCCGCGTATCAGCGATTACAATTACTCCCTCGCCACAGCGGGCTTGGGCCACAAAGGCAAACATTGGTCCTGGGATGTATCTTACCAGTTCGGTTATGGACCTTCCGACCGGATCTCCGGCAGTCCGGGACCTGCGGGGGGCTTGCCCGGCCCGAATGCCGATGGTGTCTATCGCTTTGTTTCCCATTCGGTATCCGCAAGCGTTGGCTACCGCTTTTGATGCCTGCAGCACTGCCGCTTTTTTTGGGATGTATTTCCAAACCGGGGCGGAAGACGGTTGCCTGCATCAAGGTTGGAAAACGCGGATAACCTGTTGGTTTGCCGATATATTAGGCTGTCCGAATGATAAAAAATCCGCGGTTTCCGGGCGGGTTTCGAACTGGGGGGTGGGGTGTGAGGGTTCTCTGAGAAGAGAACCGTGCGCGGTGCAGGTTTCGAACCTGCGACCCCCTGCGTGTGAAGCAGGTGCTCTACCCCTGAGCTAACCGCGCGGAACGGGAAACGTTGTTTCGGGAGGCGGAGGATAAGACAAAAAGCCGTCTGCGCTAGAAAAAAGCACCGGTGTCCGGGGGGCGTCTGGGGAAAAATGGGAGGCTATTGGCGCGAGCCCTCGTGGAGTTGGGTGGGAGGCTGGACGGATGAGCGGTTGGCCTTGGCTTTGCTGCTCTGGGCCACGGGGCGGCGCGGCAGGCGAGTCTCGCTATGGCTGCTGCGGCTCCCTCAGTTTTGCACCCCACGTTTTTTGAATGAATCCGATCCCACCCCCCCGAGCTCCTTTGAGCGGTGAGAGCGCGGGCCGCGCGCTTTCTTTCCAGAGCACTTGTTGGACGCAGGTTCGGCGTGCGCAGTCGGGCTCGGAAGAGGGGCGTCAGGCGCTCTCCGACTTGTGCGCTGTGTATTACGAACCGGTGGTCGCTTTTCTCCGTTGCCGCTTCCGGAGCGAGGAGGAGGCTCGGGATTTGGGTCACGCGTTTTTTGCGGAGTTGCTCGGGGGCGGGAGTTTGCTTGGTGCGGACTCTCAACTCGGCAAATTCCGTTCTTATCTGCTTGGTGCGGTGAAGCATTTTGCGTCTCGCCAGCAAGAGGCGGCGCACCGCCTCAAACGCGGTGGGGGCTTGAATCCGGAGCCCTGGGAGGAGGAAATCCTTGCCGCCGCCGGGAGTGTCGATCGGCTTTCGCCCGAGTCGGAGTTTGACCGGCAATGGGCGCTCACGGTGCTTTCTCGGGCGTTGGCCACTCTGGAGTCCGAGTGCCTTCAGGAGGGAAAGGCCGAATTATTTGAGAAGATCAAACCACACCTGGCGGGAGAATCAGCTCAGGGAGACTTGGACAAGCTGGCACCCACGATATCCATGCATCCCGACGCGCTGCGCAAGGCGCTTCAACGCTTGCGGCGGCGGTGGCGGGAGAACGTCAAAAGCGAGATTGCTGCGACGTTGGATTCGGGAGCCGATGTGCAGGAAGAGATGGAGGCGCTGCTCGCGGCGCTGCGAGCCTGATGCCACCGTGGGAGAGCGCCGAAACAGGTGCGGTGGGTTAAAAAGGCGAGTCCCGCAGATTTTGAGTCACAAACCATCCACCACGCGTCAGTGACGGGTATGAATGGAACTTCTGGAGAATCCTCGGAAACGGTTTGTTCGGTTTGTGGCACCCGCCTCTTGCGTGGGGGAGGCCGGCCCCCGCTGGGGGGACTCTGTGCCCCCTGTCTGATGAATCAGGCGATGATGGCCACCGAGGAGGAAGCGGCTTTGAGGCGAAAGGAGACGCCCTCGATCGAATCGTTGGCGCCCCATTTTCCGCAACTGGAGATCGTGGAGGTTTTGGGCCGGGGCGGTATGGGGGTGGTTTACAAGGCGCGCCAGCGTTCCCTCAACCGCTGGGTGGCGTTGAAGCTCCTTGCCCCGGAGCGGGCGGCGGATCCGGAGTTTGCTGCTCGTTTTGAAAAGGAAGCGCTCGCGCTCGCGGCCTTGAACCATCCCAACATCGTGGCGGTGTACGACTTTGGAGAGTCGGGAGGCTTTTTTTATCTCCTCATGGAGTTTGTGGATGGCGCGAATCTCCGACAGCTCCTCAGTGCAAAACAATTCACCCCCGAGGAGGCGCTCAGCATCGTCCCCCCGATTTGTGAGGCCCTTCAGTGTGCGCACGAGCGTGGAATTGTGCACCGGGACATTAAACCCGAGAACCTGCTGATCGACCGCACCGGGGTGGTGAAAATCGCCGACTTCGGGATTGCCAAACTCGTGGGCACAGGAGTCTCTGAAGCCCCAGGTGCCGGGACCGGATCGAATCCGCCGCCGGTGGACTCAAAGACGCAGTGGGCGGGGACTCCCGATTACGCGGCGCCGGAACAGCGCCAGCCGGGGGCATTGCAGGATCACCGGGCGGACATTTATTCGTTGGGGGTTGTCCTTTACGAGTTACTCACGGGCGAGCGGCCGGGGGCGGCTCCGCTGGATGCGCCGTTGCGAAAAATTCGGGTCGATTTCCGGGTGGACGAAATTCTGCTGAGGGCGCTGGAGAAGGAGCCGGAGCTCCGGTTTCCGACGGCGACCGAATTCCGGGAGCGCGTGCTGGAGTTGGGGGCTTCGGCGGGAAGCAGGGCTGGGGTCGCGCCGGAATCGCCGGGTCTGAATCCACAGGGAGCGGTGGTGGAGGGGGAGCAGCGCACCCGGGGTTGGCGCCTCCCGGCGATTGTTGCGGGCATGGCGGCGCTCCTGCTGCTCGGCGCGGGCTTGCTGCATTTCGGCAAACCGGGTCGATCGGATTTTGGGAAAATCCGGGTGGAGGCGGTGAAAGCCACATCGGCATTTCCGATGCCGAAACCTTTTCCTGTGGAGGGAAGTTTGGGGATTGGTTCCGTGGCCCCGTTTTTGGAGCCGGAGGCGTGGATCCAGGGCAAGGCCGTCAAGCGCTGGGAGCCGGGGAAAGTGTATCTCGTGTTTTTTTACGGTGGGGAGAACTCGGTTCTGGGGGGAGAGGAGACAGCGGATCGCCTGAGGCTTTTCACTGAGTCTGCGAGCGAGTTCGCGGCTTCAGGGCTGATTCCTGTCGCGCATTTTGAGGGGCAATCGGTGGAGGAGGCTCGGTCTGCGCTGGGTTCATTCGGGGTGTCGCCCAAGATCAACGTGGCATTTTCCGCCTACCATGCGGTGGCGGTTTGGGCACGATGGATTGAGGCGGCGGGATTTTGGAAATCGGGAGATGGAACCGGGATCTTGTACAGTCCCATCGTGTTTTTGATCAACCAAGAGGGGCGGATTGCGTGGATGGGGGATCTGGAAGCCTTGCCGAAAACGCTGATCCAGTCGGTCTTGGAGGGAAGCTTGGATTTGAGCGAGGCGGCGGGGCAGTTTGTAACCAGGCAGCGCGAGGAGAGGTACGCGGGTGATCTGGAGCGGCAGTTTTTTCGGGACCTGTCGCTCAAGGATTGGGGGAGTGCCTCTGTCCTTTGGAAAGAATTGGGAATGCGCGTTTCGCATCGCGAAGGAGGGGTTTTGGCTTGGGAGCAAGGGGGGAGTCTGATGGGGGACTTTTGGATCGCTCTGGCCAAGGGGGATTTGGACGCGGCCGCGGGGGTGCTCGAGGCGGTGGAACGGAAACAAGGGGATTGGACGGCGAAGTTGGACGGTTATGGTGCTGATCCCCTTCCCTTGATGCTGGCGCATGAATTGGTGGCTGGGCGGCGGCTGACGCCCAAGGCTGCGGAGGCCGTACAAAAAGTGGCGGATGCGATTTTACAAAAGCGACCGAAGGACGCTCTCGCACTCCAGCTCCTGGCGCGAGTGGCCGCCTCGAGGAACCAGATCGCCGAGGCCGTGGCTTATCAAAAGGCGGCTATGGACCAATTCCCTGCAAACGACCCGGCCAGGGCACAATGGGAGGACGCGTTGGAGGAGCTTTCTCAGGGGCGTCTTCCCAAAGATTACAGTCAATTGGCGAAAAAGCTGAAGGAGGAGGAGTCTCCTCGCTCTTCAGTGGTGGTTGGAACGCGGTTTGGAGAGCCTGCTCCTCCGCTGGTGGGGGGGCGCTGGACCCGGGGGGAACCTGTGGAGGCATGGAAGCGCGGGACGTGTTATCTCGTGTATTTTTGGAATGCCTGGCCTTCGCATCGTGAGGCCGTGCTTAAAGATTTCCGGGAAATCGAGGTCTTCGTGGAGCAAATGAAGAGAGAAGGGCTGGCGGAGGACTTTGTCGTCGTCGCGGCTAATGTCTCGGAGGAGCGGAAAGAAAAAGCCGAACAAATGGTCCGCGACTGGGCGCCCTCAGCGGCTGTACGTGTCGTTTTTGACGATCGAGATTTGATGAGTCGGTGGTGGCATCTCGATACATCCCGCAATGGTCCCTCTTACCACTTGATTAATTCTCAGGGGTTTTCGCACGGCTTCACTTTGAGCATGGGCGGAGCGCTTTTGGGCGAAGGGAGCCACCTGCCTTCGGGGAGGAATCCGTTTTCAGTCGATATCAGAAATCTCCTCAGAGACACTGTGCGTCGGCACGCCACGGAAACGATGAATGTCGCCTTTGAGTCGAAGAACTGGGCGCAGGCTGAACGGGCCATTTCGCGGATGGAGGCCTCCGGGGTGGAGCAGAAAATCACCACATTGGCCTCCTTCCACCTCGCGGTTGGGCGTGGCGATTTGGAGAAGGCCACGTCCCTGGCCGAAGCAATTCAACGGACTGATGCCGAACCGGGGCTTTTAGGATCCTGCCTCGGCGCATTGCATCGGGTGCCTGGTCCTTTGCCGGTGCAATTGCTGGAGTTGGCTCACAAGTTTGCGTCAAAAGCCAAGAACACGTGCTCCCATGCGGAGTGTCGGCCGGTGCACCTGAGCAGCCTGGCCTGGACCACTTTTCAGCGGGGTCAGCACAAAGAGGCGATCCAGTGGGCGGAGCGGGCTCTGGCCGAATCGCCCAAGGATGATCCCGAAGAACGGAAGCTCCTTGGGGACGAATTGGAAGCTTACCGGCAGGGGAAAATGCCCGCGCCGCGTCCTTATGCGGGTTTCCGGGTCAATGTGGAGGTCGAGCCGGTCAAATAAGGGTCTCCTCCCTCAGGCACGGGTGCGTGCGGGGAATTTGGTTTTGAGGCGCGCCGAAATGAATCAGGCTCCGGCGACCTGCTTTGCACGAAGGTGTGCGGGCAGGTCGCTGTTTCTTGATCCCGATTCCCATGCAAATGCTCGCTGTCACTGAGACGCACGGTTCTTCGCTGCTGCTTTCGCTGTGTGTGATGTTTGTGGCGGCCAAAGTGTTTGCGGAGGTCTTTGAGCGCCTGCGGCAACCGGCAGTGGTGGGCGAAATCCTGGCCGGCGTCCTGATCGGTCCGAGTGTGCTGGCCTGGGTGCAACCCTCAGAGATCACTCAGGATTTTGCCGAAATGGGGGTCATCTTTTTGCTCTTTCATGTGGGGCTGGAAACCAAGCCCTCGGCCATTCTCCGCGTGGGCAAGAGAGCGTTCAGCGTGGCGGTTTTGGGAATTCTGGTGCCTCTGTTCGCCGGTTGGGGGCTCATGCGAGGACTCGGAACGGCCCCGATGCCCGCACTTTTTGTCGGTACGGCCATGGTGGCGACCTCTGTCGGAATCACTGCCCGGGTGCTCTCTGGCATGGGGGTTTTGGGTTCGCTCCCGAGCCGGATCATTCTGGGGGCGGCGGTGATTGACGACATTCTGGGGCTGCTGGTCCTGGCGGTGGTGTCGAGCTTCGCCTCCGGGAGCGTCAACTACGTGCAAATCGCGACCACCACGCTGCTTGCATTCGGCTTCACCGCACTCAGCGCCCTTGTGCTGGCGCCCGTGCTCAAGCGCTTGTCCAAGCACATCCGCCGCATGCACCTCGGGCACGCCTTTTTTGTCATGTCGCTGGCGCTTTGCCTGGCCCTGTCGGCAGCGGCGGAATCGATCGGGATCGCTGCCATCATCGGTGCCTTTCTGGCGGGGATGGCCCTGGCGGAGGCCACCGAAAATGAGCATACCCTCCACAAACAGGTCAGCGGGGTGACGGAATTTCTGGTGCCCTTTTTCCTCACCTCCATCGGCATGCAGCTGAAGTTGGAGGTGTTCAAGGATCCGAAGACTTTGGGTTGGGCATTCCTCGTGACCCTCGTCGCAGTCCTCAGCAAACTTCTGGGGTGCGGCCTCGGGGCCTGGTCCCTTGGGGCGCGCCAGGCGGCCCAGGTGGGAGTGGGGATGATCCCTCGGGGGGAGGTGGGGATTGTGGTGGCCCAGATAGGGCTGGGGATGAAAATTGTGGATGATTCCCTGTTTGGGGTCGTCCTCTTTATGGCGGTAGGGACTACGCTGATTGCGCCGCCGCTTTTGAAGTGGCTTTTTGAGTCTGAGCGCGCCGCGAGTCCGGAAGCCTCCTAGGAGTTGCCCGGGGGGCGTCCGGATTTTTGATCCGGTTTTGATCCAAACGGAGGACTCCCCTTTTGACTTGGCAGCGCCTGCTTCCTGCTCAGGTTTTTGCCCATGGAATCGCATCCTTCCTCGCCCCTGCCGCGTTTTCTCCGAGCTGTGAGTCGGTGGGTGATTAGCTGGTTTTATCGCATCAAGGTCCTGCGCGAAGAGCCTCTTCCCGAGGGCGGTTTCCTCCTCCTGCCAAATCATCTCACTTGGGTGGATGCCATTCTTCTTCAGATGAGCTGTCCCCGCCCGGTGCGATTCCTGGTCGATGAGGGAATTTATCGGCGCCGTCATCTGAATCCGCTCCTGCGTCTTTTTGGAGCGCTGCCGGTTTCTTCGCAGAGGCCAACGGGTGCACTCAGGGCGTCGATTGAGGCGCTTCGCCGAGGCGAATGCGTCTGCATTTTTCCGGAGGGGGAGCTGTCCCGTTCGGGGACCCTGTTGCGCCTGCGTCCGGGGTTTGAACTGATCGCCCGCCACTCGGGAAGTCCGGTGGTCCCGGTTTGGCTGGATCAGTTGTGGGGATCGATTTTTTCGTTCTCTGAGGGCCGCTTTTTTTGGAAATGGCCTCGGCAGCTGCCTTATCCGGTCACGGTCGCGTACGGGAGGGCGATCTCGGCATCGGAGGCAAGCATGGCTCTGGTTCGGGAACGCCTCTGGGAGCTGGGGGAGCGCTGTTACCGGGAGCGTCCCGAGCTGCGTCTCCATCTTGGAAGGGAGGCGATTGCGGGGTTGCGCAAGGGACGCTTTGATACGGCATTGATTGACGGGATGGACGGTTCGCGTCTGACACGCGGGATGCTGTTGGCTGCGGGTCTGGCGCTCTCGGGTCGGGTCCGGCAGGGGTGCCGGCAAAAGCGGGTCGGGATTGTGCTCCCCCCTGGGAAAGGAGCGGTGTTGGCGAATCTGGCGGTGGTGCTGGCCGGGAAAGTCCCGGTGAATTTGAATTTTACGGCATCCCGGGATTCCCTGCTTGCGGCCTTCCGGATTGCGGAGTTGGAGGAAGTGGTGACCGCCGGAGCTTTCGAGACGCGTTTAGGGGAATTTCCGTGGCCGAAGCAGGTGTGGCGACTGGAGGAATGGATCGGGGGGATTCGTGGGCGTGTTGTGCTTTGGCGGGTGCTGGTGGAGTTGCTGCCTGGATGGATGCTCGGGGCGCTTTCGCGTTTACCTAGGGAAGGAGCCGAGGAGGAGGCCACGGTGTTGTTTACCAGTGGCAGCTCGGGAGACCCCAAGGGGGTTGTGCTTTCGCACCGAAATCTGCTGGGGAATGTGGCCCAATTTTCAACGATGCTCGGGTTTGGGAGGGGGGCATCGGTGCTCTCCTGCCTGCCCATGTTTCATTCTTTTGGGAGCACCGTCACCCTGTGGTATCCGATTTTGAAGGGGCTACGCATGGTGTGTTACCCGAGCCCTCTGGATGCGCCGAAAAATGCGGACCTCATTGCCGAGCACCGGGTGGATCTTTTGTGTTCCACCCCGACTTTTCTGAGGGCTTACCTGCGCAAGGTGGATCCTCAGAAATTGGAGTCGCTGCAGTTGGTCATCACTGGGGCGGAACGCCTTCCGCCGGAGCTTGCGGACGCTTTTGAGGCGCGTTTCGGCAAGATGGTGCTTCAGGGGTACGGGCTGACCGAGACGGCGCCCGTGGTCAGCGTGAACCTGCCCGACCCGGCCAAGCATCGGCCTGAGGACGCCATTCAGCCCAGTAACCGGCGTGGTTCGGTGGGGAAAATGGCTCCCGGGATTGCCGCGCAGATCCGGGATCCGGATTCGGGGCAAAAGCTTTCGCTTCATGACACGGGGATGCTTTGGCTGCGGGGGGCGAATATTTTTGAGGGGTACCTTCAGGATCCGGAGCGGACGCGCGAGATGATTTCGGAGGGGTGGTTGCGCACCGGGGATTTGGGGCGTTTTGATGAGGACGGTTTTTTGTACATTGAGGGGAGAATTTCCCGGTTTTCCAAAATTGCGGGAGAGATGGTTCCGCACGAGCGAGTGGAGCAGTATCTGTATGAGGCGCTGGGACTTTCCGCAGAGGAGAAGGCGATTGCGGTGACTGGGGTTCCGGATGAGCAAAAAGGCGAGGCGCTGGTGGTGCTGGCTGCGTGCGAGGCGGATTGGGGCAGTGTGCGAGTGCGGCTTCTGGAGTTGGGGGTGCCGAGTTTGTGGATTCCGAGGCATCATGTTCGTGCGGAAAAGATTCCGCATCTGGCTACAGGCAAGTTGGATCTCAGAAAAATCCGTGAAATGGCTCTCGATGCTCTGCCCGGGATGCCTCGTTCCTAGCGGCGGCTGGGCGCGTGCCAGCATCCCTTCAGGATGCTTTGTTTTTTTGACTTGAGACCTGGGGTCGCGCGGGCGGCGTGACCCCAGGCTAATGGCCGTGAACCCTTCGGGTTCAGCGATCGCCGCACATGGGAGATGCGTGATGGACGCGATGGACGCGATGGACGCGATGGACGCGATGGACGCGATGGACGCGATGGACGCGATGGACGCGATGGACGCGATGGACGCGATGGACGCGGTGGACGCGGTGGACGCGGTGGACGCGGTGGACGCGGTGGACGCGGTGGACGCGGTGGACGCGGTGGACGCGGTGGACGCGGTGGACGCGGGATACGCGGGATACGCGGGATACGCGGTGGACGCGGGATACGCGGGATACGCGGGATACGCGGGATACGCGGGATACGCGGGATGCGAACCCGGAGGGTTCGAGGCGATTAGCCGGTGCGTCGCGCTTTGCGCGACCACCGGACATCCCGCGAACAAACGGATGCATCCCGGAGGGATGCCGGCCCGCACCTGGAGGATCGCCTGCGTGGGTCACGCGCGGCACGATCGCCTCGCGAATGGCCGTGAACCCCTCGGGTTCAATGATCTGCCGCTACGGGAGGTTCTTGATGTTCTCGAGGCTGTGGGCGACCAATTCCCCCATCGTGCGCATCCTCAAGAAGTGGTCGTCCTTGTAAAACTCGGCGAGTTCCGACCGGAGTTGGTGGACCTTTTCTAGCGGCGCCAACTCCTCCTGGGTCATGGCGTCCATCAGCCAGTTGAGTCGGTTGCGTTCAAAGCGCATCCGCAGCGCCATGAGTGAGCGTTCCTCGTGCTGGTACTGGCGCATGGATTGCACGTCCATGTGCTTCATTCCGAAGTACACCAGCGGATTGTTTCCCTTAAAAAACTGCGGCCGATAAAAAGAACGGCGGCCCTCGTAGCTCTGCTGGTCAAAATCCAGCGGACGCAGCCGATACTGCACCTCTTCAAAGTCCGGGGTCACATCGACGACATAGTTGCAGGGGCGCATGTCCCCGAGCAGCCGGATGAAGCAGCGCTCGTTAAATTTGACGAATTCCTTGGCGATCCGGACCTCCATGAAGCCGGGGTCGTGGAGGTGCTTTTCAATAAATTGATCCCCGGGAATCCCGACGATGTGCTCCTCGACGAGCGTCTCTTTGGACAAAAAATACAGGATCCGGTTGGGCGACAGGAGGTGTTCCAGTTCGAGCCCGTACACCCGTGAGGCATCGGCCTTTTTGATGTAAAAATAGTCCTGGTTGTCGTTGTAAGCGTTGACGATCCGAATGCGGAAAGGCTGCGAGTTTCCGAACTCACAAAAATCAATGCGATCCACCCGGAGGTGTTCAATAAACGAGTTCTCGGCGCTGGCCTTGAGCAGTCCGTAGGTGTGGCGCAGACCGTGGTGCAGCTCGCGCATCTCCTCGGGGTTGTAAATGACCGTCTGCCAGAGGGTGTCCTTTCCATTCTTGTCGAGAAGCGAGGTGCACTCGGTGAATCGGCGCAGCGCATTGTATTCGATGGGGAGTGTGATCTCGCGCGCAAAGGAACGCAGGTAACCGCGCAGAGCGGATTTTACCGGGTAAGGAACTTTCTTTTTGGAGGGAAGCTGCATCGGGACTCGAGTCGGTGCAAAGGATTCACCGGGTCCAGTCAGAGGGCCAGTTCTCTTTCGGGGAGGCGGGTGTGCTTCTTCCGGGGCCTTGCCCGAGATTGGTGCGTCCTCCCACGAGCCGATTTGCGATGGAAAAATGGAGGGGGCCGATCTGATCGGGGGAATGAGAGGGGGGAATGCGGGTAAGGTGGCGGGCGAAGGGAAGGTGGAAAACGACCGAAAGGAGCGAGGAGCGGAACAGCGAATGGGAGGAGATCATGGGGCATAAAAAGGTGTTATTTCGAGCGGAGGCGAGGGAACGGGTGTTGCGCGGGGCGTCGGCTCTGGCGGATGCGGTGCGTGTGACGTTGGGGCCCAAATCCAAGTGTGTTCTCATCGGCAAACCCTGGGGCAAACCGATCGTATGCAACGATGGAATCACGATTGCGAAGGAGTTTGAGCTGAGGGATGCGACGGAACAACTCGGGGTGCAGTTGATTCGGCAGGCGGCGGAGAAGACGAGCGAGGCGGTGGGCGATGGAACCACGACGGCGACGATTTTAGCGCAGGTGATCCTGGCGGAGGGGATTCGCAATGTGACGGCTGGGGCGAGTGCGGTGGACTTGCGCAGAGGATTGGATCGCGGGTTGAAGGTGGCGCTGGCGGCGGTGCGCGGATTCTCTCGGCGCTTGGAAAGCCGGAAGGAGCGGGCGCAGGTGGCATCCATTTCCGCGCACAACGACGCGGCGATGGGCGAGTTGGTGGCGGAGGCGATGGAAAGAGTCGGCGCCGAGGGCGCGATTACGGTCGAGGAGTCGCGGGGGACAGTGACGACGGTGGAGGCTGTGGAAGGGATGCAATTCGATCGGGGTTATTTGTCTCCGTATTTTGTGACCGATCCGGAAAAGATGGAGGTGGTGTTGGAGAATCCGTGGATTCTGCTGACCGAACAAAAGATTGCGCGGATGGGAGACTTGCTGCCGTTGCTGGAGCAGGTGGCGAAGGGGGGGCGTCCTTTGTTGTTGGTGGCGGAGGATGTGGAGGGAGAGGCCTTGGCGACACTAGTGGTGAACAAATTGCGCGGGGTATTGGCTTGTGCGGCCGTCAAAGCGCCGGGTTTTGGGGATCGCCGGAAGGCGGTCCTTCAGGACATTGCGGTTCTCACCGGGGGCCGGGTGGTTTCGGAGGAGTTGGGACTGCGGATGGACAAACTCACGCTGGAGGATTTGGGAAAGGCCAAAAGGGTTGTCCTTGATAAGGATTCCACGACCCTGGTGGGGGGAGAGGGTGCGAAGGAGGCGCTCCGGGCGAGGTGCGCGGAGTTGCGGTGTCAAATCGAGGAGAACACCTCCACCTACGAGCGCGAGAAGTTGGAGGAGCGGCTGGCGAAATTAGTCGGCGGGGTGGCGGTGATCCGTGTGGGGGCTCCTTCGGAGGCGGAGATGCTCAACCGGCGGGAGGCTTTTGAAGATGCCATTAGCGCGACAAAGGCTGCCGTTTTGGAAGGGATCGTGCCGGGCGGCGGTTGGGCGCTTTTGAAGGCGATTGAGGCGGTTGAAAACGAGGCCAAACAATGCGAAGGCGACGAGCGAACCGGTCTGCTCATTCTCAAGAGAGCTCTGGAGGCGCCAACGCGCCAGATCGCTGAAAACTCCGCCGCAGATGCAGGGGTCGTGGTGCGCAACATACGCGGCGGCACGGGTGCCTATGGGTTTGATGCCGCAACCGGTGGCTATGTCGACCTCATGGAGGCGGGGATCGTGGACCCAACCAAGGTGGTACGTGTCGCTCTCGAAAACGCGGTGTCGATTGCCGGAGTCTTGTTGCTGGCCGAGGCGACGCTGGTTTCCGAGCCTGAGGAGGACAAAAAGCCCGCTTACCCAGAGCGCGGAGAGGATTGGAACCTGAGGGGAGGGAATGGCTGAGAACGAGAGGGGGACGACGTTCTCGAGAAGGGGGAGAGCGACCGGGGGCGGGCTGCAGCCCCCGGCCATGGGGCCCGGTTTTCCCGGTTATTTGGGCAACTCCTCCACCACGATGTCGTCCAGAAGTAACGGGCCGGATCCGATGAAGTTGATGGTCTCCTTTTCACACTCCGCATGTTTCATGACCTGCGTCAGCATTTCCTTGCCGTCGACCCAGAGCGTCCATTGGGTTCCGATGCTTTCGACGACGAACTGGTGCCATTCTCCCTTTTTCAGTGGGGCTGCGGACCGGCAGCTGATGCCGGGCACTTCGTATGCGAGGTAAGGTTTGAAGATCTCGGCGGGGCCGAAGCTTTTGCGTTTGTTGCGAGGGTCGTTTTCGTCGTAGGTGAAGTCTCGCTCCGAGATGGAGAGTACGGCTTCGGTGTCCGTTTTGGGGAGGCGGGCGTTGACGTCACCAATGTGCCACACCGGGATCCCGGTCTTGGCTGGGAACTGCGAGTTGATGAGCATGCCGAGCCGGGCGACTTCATCTTCAAATTTGACCCGGTAGGAGACTCGGACGTTCCACGCTTTGAAGCGCGGGTTGATCGATTTCCCATGGGCTTGTCCGGGGTGTTGTTTGGGATCGTAGATGCAGGCCAGCGCGCCGTCCCGGAGTTCCCACGTTTCGGGAATGGCCCAGGAGGTGATTCCGAATTTTGCACGGTCTACGGTGTCGCTGCTGAAGTCGGCACGAACGAGTTCCACGCCTTTGGCCGCGCTTTGCGCAAAGGCCGGGGTGGAGATGCCAATGAAAGTGACGAGAGCAAATAAGGAGGGGAGGGGGAGTTTCATGGGGGAGAGGGTTTTGAGGGAAAAGCAGGATGTGTGGAAGGAAAAGGGAGCGTTGGGGAGGAAGGGGGCGTTATGCGCGGGTTGGATTGGAGGGAGCGTTGGGGAGGAAGAGGGCGTTATGCGCGGGTTGGATTGGAGGGAGCGTTGGGGAGGAAGAGGGCGTTATGCGCGGGTTGGATTGGAGGGGGCGTTGGGGAGGAAGAGGGCGTTATGCGCGGATAGGATTGGAGGGAGCGTTGGGGAGGAAGAGGGCGTTATGCGCAGCTGGGGCTGCGCGCTCCCGGGGCGTTACGGTAGTCGCTGGGGGAAAGGCCCATCCACTTTTTGAAAATCTTCGATAACACGAAGGCGTCGCTATACCCGACACGCTGCGCAATGTCCGCGATCTTGGCGTCACTTTCCGTCAGGGCTTCGGCGGCTTTCTGAACGCGGATCGACGTGACGTGCTGCATCGGGGTTCTGCCAAGCTCCCGCAGACAGAGGCGGCGCAAATGCTCCACACTGCAGTGGGCCAATGCGGCGAGATCCGAGGCCGTCCACGGCTGCTCGGGTTGGTTTTCCACCTGGCACCAGAGGTTTGCCAGGCGCTCATTCCTCTGCCACGGAATGGCGAGGCGCTGCACTTCGGCGTGGATGAGTTCAATCCAGAGGCGCACTAAACGAGGTTCCGCACCCTCCCGGTTCTCGGACACCAGACCCTGGATGGCTGCCGAGAGCCGGGTCGGTGTCGCTTGGGTCTTTACGGGAGACGAGGCGTTGACCACGGGCGGGATCCCCGGAGGTTCGGCGTAGCGGACCCAGCAGAAATGCCACGACTTCCCAGGGACGGCTTCGAAGGCGTTGAGGACTCGCGGAGGGGCGAGCGAAACGCTTCCGGGACGGCTACGCTGCCAGCGGCCGTCCAGCAGAATGCGCCCCTCCCCGGCCAGACACACGAGCACGTAGCTGCCATCGGGTTTGAGGCGGAGTCGCTCAAAGGGCGCAACCGTTTCAATCCAGCCGACGTGGGCGATGCGGTGGGTGTGCAGAAGGGGACAATCTGCGGCGCGAAGAACGGTTTCACACGTCTCGGGAGCGTTGACGGAGCGGTCCTGATTGGGGAGGGCGAGGGACATGGCAACAAAAGGCCTTGGAGTGGGACATCTTTGAAGATGCAGGGAGCATGTGGATTTTAGACATGGATTCGTGCTTTGTCGCCATTCAGACGCCACCGGCATCAGGGGTATGTTTCCAACGCACAGGTGGTCCCCCCTCGGGATCACGTTTTTCCCACTCTCACCCGGACTATGAAAAATCGCTGGCACCCACAAAACCCTCCCTCCAACCGGGGCGGTGCTCTCCCTCCATGCGAGTTCTGTTGGACTCAGACGCTGCGACCTCTGGAGGCGTCGACTCCCCTGTACGCGAAACCCTGACTCGCCATGAAAACCGAGATTTTGAACCGGCGCTTTGTCGGTGCGCCGGATGCCTTGAGTCATCGTTCGGTATTCGCCTTCGAGGAGTGGCTTTGCCGGGAAGATATTGTGCCCAACGAACACCTGTGGATGGTGCGGGCCACGATGGACCCCGGCGACTCGCACCCCTTTCATCATCACCCGACTCGGGAAGAAATCATCTACGTGCTGGCGGGCCGGGCCGAGCAGTGGGTCGGCACTGAAAAGCGGGAACTGAGTGCGGGCGAGATGGCGTTTATTCCGATGGGCGAAGTGCATGCCACGTACAACCCATTCGCCGAACCGCTCGTGTTCTTGGCGATCCTCTCCCCGGCCAAGGCGGCTGATCCGATCATGGTGGATGTTTCCCAAAGCGAGCCGTGGCGTTCGCTTCGCACGGCCCCGTGAGATTTGCCCCTCTGCCGTCCTCTCTGTTCCCTCATTCGCACCCCTCTCTTTTTGCCTTTCCCCTCATGAAAACGATTCTGATCCCGCTTACGTCCCTCTTGTTTTCCTCCGTCGCCCTTGCGGCAGCTCCCAAAGCGGTGGTGTGGAGCGAGGATCCGGCCCTTCCCGGAATTCTGGAGGAAGGCGGAATCCAAAAGCTTACCCCTGAACGCCTATCTGAGGCGGAAGTGTTGGTCATCCACGGGCCGGGCGGCCAAAAGCGGCTCGACGCAGCCCGCAGCGAGGTGGAGGCGTTTGTAAAAAGGGGAGGAGGGCTCGTGGTGCTGGGGAACGGGATCGAATCGGCCGCCTCGCTCAAACCCTGGGTGGGCGGAGCCTGGACGCCCCAAAGCCGCAAGTTTTCGGGGCTGACGATGTTTTATCCTTTCACCGAAGGGCATCCCATCACGCGGGATGCCTACGCATTCGATGTGACCGATGACACGGTTTACGATTTGGATTTGGACCCTGGCATTCAGGTCATCGGATCTGCGTTCACGCCCAAGGTGACCAGGAAGAAGGTGGACAACCGGGCTCCCGAAAAACTGGACCGGGCGAATGTGTACGACATTCAACCGCAGATGTGGACTTACCAAAGTCCCTCGGGAAACCGGGCCTTTGTGCTCTTGCAGGGCGGCAGCACCACGCTCCGGCACGACAGCATGCGCACTTTTGTGCTTCGTGGAATTGCCTGGGCGAGCAAACGGGAAAACTTTGACGACCTCCGGGGCCTCCCGAGTCGCGAGCGGTTGCACTACCCCGAAGGCGGGGCGCGTACTGCCGAAGAGACGGTGAAGAGCTTTGATTTGACCCCCGGTTTTGAGGCTCGGGTGGTGGCGAGTGAGCCGCTCATCCATAAACCGATTGCGATGCAGTTTGACGCCCGGGGGCGACTGTGGGTCGCGGAAACCCCCGAGTACCCGAATGGGAGGCGCCCGCTCAAGGCGGAACCCTGGAAGGAAACCAGCGCGCTGAATCCGGGGAACTATGAGCGTCCGGCAACGGATCAAATCAGCATCCTGAGTGATCCGGACGCGCAGGGGAAATTCACGCGCAAGACGGTCTTTCATGAGGGGTTGGAGCTGGTGACGGGTTTTTGCCTCTACAAGGAGGGCGTCATTGCCATTCATCAACCGGACATTGTGTACATCCACGGGGAAGGGAAGGCGCAGCGGGTGGAGCGGCTCTTCACGGGGTTTACCCCTGGGGACACCCATTTTGTGGTCAATCACCTGGTACTCGCGGCGGACGGTTGGGTGTATGCGAACAGCGGTGGAAGTTTGGGGGCGGTCGGCGTTGCGTTTCCGGAGGTGAAAGCGAAGTTGAGCTCCGGGGTGTTTCGCTTCCGTCCGGACGGAAGCGCCATCGAGCAGGTCGGGTCCAAGGGCGGAAACGGCTTTGGATTGGACGTCAGCAGTGAGGGTGAGATTTTTTCGGGTCAGGCAACTTCGGGGAGTCCCCTGCAACACCTCGCGTTGCCGGAGTGGGTGTTGGGGAAGGCGAAGGTCGGTGGGGCGGGGAGTTTGGAGAGCACGATGCTGGGGCGCAAAGTGGTTCGGAACGATATGCCCACACGGGTGCCCTACATGCAGATTGACGTCGTGGGAGGCTACAGCGCCGCGTGTGCGAGCACCCTGTACGAGGCGGGCGCCTGGCCTGCCGAATGGAACCGAACCCTGTTCTGCACCGAGCCCATTCTGGATGTGATTCATGCGGAGACGCTCAAAGCGGGCAGCACTAAATTCAGTAGCGAGATGCAAAACCCGGAGCGCGAGTTTCTCCGCGCGAAAGACTTCTGGTTCTTCCCGGTGGACGTGCAGTTTGGCCCGGACGGCGCCATGTACCTGCTGGACTTCTACAACCCGATTGTGGCCCACAGCGACACCCGCGGACCAGCACACGGTCTCGCCAAGGCCAGCATTCGGCCGGATCGAGAGCATTACTACGGCCGCATTTACCGGGTCCAACACCGCGAAGCGAAGCATCTGGAAATCCCAGATCTTACCCGTCTGGACGCTGCCGGCTTGGTGACTGCTTTTGCTCATCCCAACAAAGCAACCCGACTGCACGCCCAGAGGCTTTTGCTGGAGCGAGCGGATGCCGCGCAGTTCCTGCCGCAATTGCAGGAAACGGCGCGCCACTCAGCCTCAGTGCCGGCCCGTATCCTTGCGCTGTGGACCTTGCAGAGAATGGGGCGTTTGGACACCGCCCTTCTGCAGGCAGCGATTCAAGCGGAGGACCCGGATCTTCGAAAAGCCGCTCTCCTCGTCGTGGAAGCGCAGGGGAGATCCGCCACCGTACCGCTGGAAGCGGCCGTGAAGGATTCCGATCCCCGGGTCCGTCTGATGGCCCTTCGAGCACTTTCCGCCCGTCCTCTGAGCCCGGAGGCCAGTGTGGCTCTCCTGGAGGTTTTGCCCTCACTCAAGGACAACTGGTCCCTGAGTGCCGCCACTGCAGCGGCGGCCTCGAATCCGGTGGAAACACTCGTGACGGCACTCTCGAGCAAAATCGTTCCGGTGCCGGAATTGCATGCGATGGCGAAGGAACTCGCCCGGATCGTCTCGGAACAGAATGGAGAATCCATGGCCCGCGTGCTGGCGGCCATCGCTCGGGTTACGCCGGAGGCGTCACCGCTGGTTCCCGAAATTTTGGAGGTGGCGGGGCGCCGCATTGCCACGCAACCGCCTGTGGGGAAGGAGTGGATGGGGACGCTTGAGCGTCTCGTGGCTTCGGAGGATCCAGTGGTGGCGGCCGGGGCCTTGCCTTTCCTTGCGAAGTGGGATCAGGCGGGGAGCGCCTCGCAAACGCTCCAAGGGACGGTGGATCGATTGTTGGGCGAGTCGCGGAATGCAAAGCGGAAGGAAAAGGAGCGGATCGCGGTGATCGAGGGGCTCGTGCGAGCGCAGGCGAGAGATGTGCGTATCCTTCCCGCCATGCTCGCGCTGTTGGGGGAAAAGGGGAGCGAGCCTCTGCAATTGGCTCTCATTTCGGCATTGGCAGAAAATGGAGATGCCGCCATCGGCAAGGCATTGGTCCAAGTGATGGCGGGTCTGAGCGAGGGGCCTCAGGAGGCGCTCTTCGAGGCTCTGACGGCGCGTTCATCCTGGGCACAGCAGCTCCTGGATGGCCTGAGTGCCGGGGATTTGGACAAGTCCCTGTTGAAGCCGGCCCGGCTGAGTCGGCTGAAGTTTCATCCGGAGGCGGCGGTGGCGCGGCGGGCGGTCCAGTTGTTTGCGCAGTTGGGGGTGAGTTCGAGCGCAGCCAAGGAGGAGGTGATCGCGAAGATGTTGTCGGCTGTGGAGTCCAAGACGGGCAGCGCTGCGCGCGGAAAAAGCACGTTCGGGACGGTGTGTGCCTCCTGCCATCGTTTCAATGGAGAAGGCCATGAGGTCGGCCCAGTTCTGGATGGAATGGGTGTGCACGGAACCCATGAACTGCTCGTGCACATTCTCGATCCCAGCCGGGTGGTGGATAACGAGCACCGGACGTGGAGCGTCGGGCTCAAGAACGGCTCCTTTGCGGTGGGAATCATCGCGAGCGAAAACGACCGTGGGCTGACCCTGCGGCTCCCTGGTGGGGTTTCGACGGATATCCGGGCCGCCGACGTGAAGTCTCGCAAGGACACGGGGCTTTCGTTGATGCCCGAGGGGTTTGAGGCATTGGGGGCCGAGGCACTCGCGGACATCCTGGCGTATCTGCGTGAGGGTTCCGGCAAGTTCCGTTCGCTGAATCTGACGGCGGCATTCACAACCGACACACGCGCGGGATTATACGCTTCACGGGAAAAAGTGTCGGAGACGCTGCAACCCACAAAGTACGGGGTCGTGCAGGTCGAGGGAGTTCCCTTCGTGTTGCCCGATCCTGCGACCACCCCGAGTGGAGGGAATGTGATCGTGTTGAAGGCAGATGGTTCCGGAGCTTACGCGAGCAGTCTTCCGCAGAGCGTGGTGGTGCCGGTGGGATTTGCGGCGGCGAACCTCCGCTTTTTGGGGGGAGTGGCAGGAGTCGTCAGTGGCGGGAAGTCGGGACGCCCCGCGATGAGAGTCACGCTGGAGTACGCAGACGGTAAAAAGCAGCAGGAGGATTTCGCATTCGGAGAGGTGTTTGCAGAGGCGTCCAGTGCCGAGGAAGTGCCCCGTTCCACGCGGGTCAACGGGTTGGTGAAACAGAACCATGTGCGCACCTTCACCCTCCCCGTGCGCGAACGCTCCGTGATCAAGCAAGTGGTGCTGGAGAGTCTGCTTAACGGGCTCGCCCCGACCACATTTGCCATCACCGCAGAGACCGATGTCTCCACGGGGAAGGAAGCCCCAGCCCAGGGAAGTCACGCGGGAGCCCCAAACAATCCCCCGGCTTTCCTACCGCCCTCCGGCGAGACCCTCCCCGAGAAAGCGGAGGCCGGTGTGCTCCGTGTGCTGCTGGTGGGGGGAGGCAGTTCCCACGATTTTGAGCGGTTTTTTCGACAAGCCGACGGCGCTACGCTGAGGGAATCAGGATGTTGTGTGACGGCGTACACGGCGAATGCGCCCGAGGCTGTGGCCTTGATGCCGCGCGCGGATGTGCTCGTGCTCAGCGCCAATCATCCAAGTTTTGGGAAACGCGAATTTCAGGACGCGTTGCAGGCGTTTGCCGATGCCGGCAAGGGGGTTGTGGTGGTGCATGCGGGCACTTGGTACAACTGGAGGACCGCATCGGATTACCAGCGGCGTTTTGTCGGAGGCGGAGCCAAAGGACATGGTAAGGGGGTTTTTCAAGTGATTGCCAAGGTGCCGGAGCATCCGGTCATGGAGGGGGTGCCGGCGGAGTTTGCGATTCTGGACGAGCATTACCGGGTGGAGTTGGACCCGGGCGTGGCGGTTCGAGTGCTCGCCATGACGTCGGTGGAAACTGCCACACAAAAGGCGTTTCCATCGGTGTGGGTGGTCGAGGACGCCAAGGCGCGAATTGTGTGCACCGGGTTGGGGCACGGAGCCGAGGCGCACGAAAACGCGGCTTACCGGCGTCTGTTGCAAAACGCGGTGCGCTGGGTTGGGGCGGGGCGTTGAGCGCAGGGGGAGGAGACGCGGGCTTGTTTCTTCGGTGGGCCTGTGTTTCCACGGATGGCCCCCGAGGGGTGAAATCGGCCTCAAATGTGAATCCCGGCGCTGCCGCGATCCGCTCAGGGTGGCGGCTTCGAGGAATGCAGGTTTACAGCGCTGCAACCCCTCCGGGGTTGTTTGTGTGGGGGACGCAGTACCGGTGGTCGCGCGGGGCGCGACGCACCGGCTAATCGCCTCGAACCCTGCGGGTTCGAATCCACCGGGCGCGCTCGACGTGACCGACGTGACTGATGTGACTGATGTGACTGATGTGACTGATGTGACTGATGTGACTGATGTGACTGATGTGACTGATGTGACTGATGTGACTGATGTGACTGATGTGACTGATGTGACTGATGTGACTGATGTGACTCATGCGGGCATCTTGGAACCCGGAGGGTTCCCGGCCATTAGCCGGGCGGTCGCGCAATGCGCGACCCCCGGGGACCGCGGCCACCATTGAACGCATCCTGAAGGGATGCAGGCGCGCGCCACGCACCCGCGAGATGCGTGCCGAGCGCCAATCCAACCCGAACCGGCCGGAAACTCCCCGGGGGATTCGTCGCCGGGGAGTCTTTATCCCGAGGGTGTGGGATTGGATGACACCTGTCGTTAGGTGCCAATGAGGCCTTGCTCTTGGAGCACCGCTTTTCAGGCCGGCTGCGAGATGCTTCAATGGGAGCTAAGGACCTGAGGTCTTCTTCCGGCTTTTTGGTCGTTTCGGTGGAACGGGTGAAAACTTCAGCCTATCAGAAGACATGAATTTCAAAAATTTTCGGGTCACACTGGAGGCTGATGGTTTCCGGATCACGGCTCGGGCCGAAGGGATTGCTCCGGGGACACCGTTTCTCGCGGAGTACGAGTTGGTAGCTGGGGAGTGGCGCTTTGCGGAGCTGTACTTTGATCCGGAGCCGCCCAGCCTTTTTCATCCCTTTCGCAGGAGTATGTTTGTGTACACGGGAGTCACACCGATCCGGGTGGTGCTGCGGGCACGGAGTGTGGTCGGATGCGATCCGGCTTTTATGGGGAGAATCCGTATTCAAGAAGTAAGGCAATTGTATTCAGATGGGTGCTTTGAGTGTGCCCCGGATTTTACAGATGCCGTTTGGGAAACCGGTGTTCCTCCTTCTTGGGCGCAGCCGCTGCCTTCATCTGGATCGCACGAGGAAAGAGGCAGATCCTGGGACCTTCCCCCACCACTTCCCGGTGATCCTTGGGGCCAGGAATGTGAGGTCGAAGAGGGGC
Source organism: Verrucomicrobiota bacterium (assembly GCA_037975925.1). Taxonomy (GTDB): domain Bacteria; phylum Verrucomicrobiota; class Verrucomicrobiia; order Chthoniobacterales; family Chthoniobacteraceae; genus Chth-196. The sequence goes on along the minus strand of JBANFR010000017.1, from coordinate 12,740 downwards.
GCGGAACTCAGGGAGAGCAGCTGGATGTAGCATGGGACGATGCTTCCAAACCGGTTGAATCGGCGGGTGTGGAGCCCAATGCGTATTAGTAATTGGAGTGCTGAGCGTTGAGCTAGCGGGAGTTCGGAATCTTGGGATTCAATGAAGGGAGTGATTTTTGCGTTCGAACGTGGGGCGGTGCCATGGATGGAGCGTTCCATGCGGAGTCTGCATCGTGCCGGGGTTGAGGCAGTGGATCGGGTGGATTCGGAGGAGGCGCTTGCGCATTTTCTGTCCGTGGTGGAAGAGCCGCAGGTATTGCTTCAGGCGGGCGCTTGGCTGCTGCGTCCGCTCGAGGATGCTATTTTGCGCAGCGCCACGGGGTTGCCTCTGGTGGGGTATGGACGGACGCACGGCGAATTCGACTGGCAGGCAGGGGATGGGCAGGAGGTGCCTGAAACTCACTGGCGGCCAGGGCGTTGCGTGTATGTGGAGGTGGAATCTGCTCGTTTGCTTGGTGATTTGATGTTGGAAAATGGGTGGCTGCGGGCTTTGGAGTTGGTGGCTGGCGACAGGCATGTTCGCTGGGTGCCGTTGCGGTGCCTCGCCAATCATTACGACCCGCATTTGAGGGTCATGCAATTGGTGACCTCCATTCAAGTAGGCGGGGCCGAGAGGGTTGCCTTGGATCTTGCGGAGGGGATCAACCGTACCGGCGATCGGGCGTGGGTCGGCGTGACGGGGCGCGCGCCACGGAAGGCTTTTGATACGCCCCCGGGCCTTGTGGATTTGCGCCTCCGGGGGGGCTGCCCGGAGGGTTTGGCTGATGCGGTGCTTGATGCGGTGGATGCATTGCATCTGGACCTGGTGCATGCGCACCTGCTGTCTGGACCGGAGTGCTCGGCGCTGGTGGATCGAAAAATTCCGTTGGTGACGAGTCTGCACAATGTTGCGTCCGCATGGCCATCGGGAGTGAGCCGGGAGGTATGTCTTGGAGACTTGCTCGTTGCCTGCTCAAAGCGCGTTGAGAGAGACGTGTGTGCGGCCGGATTGCCGACCCCTTGCCGAACCGTTTGGAATGGAATTTGGGAGAAGCGCGTGAGGGCTTCGGAGGCGGCCTTGGAAAAGGGGCTCGCATGGAGGTTTGTGCGTGGATGGGGAGAAGAGGATTTGGTGGTAGTGAGTGTCGCGAATCCGCGCGCCCAGAAACGCCTCGAGCGCATTCCCGGGATTTTGAAAGCGCTTCAGAAAAAGCTGACATCGAGACGGGTGCGTTGGATCTGGGCTGGGGAGGCGGCCCCCGCGAGTGCTGGGGCGCAGGGGGCGCAGCAGGCGCTTTACGAGGCGATCCGTGAGCAGGGAATTGAGGATGCAATCGTGCAAGTATCGGGCGCAGAGGGAGTGGCGGAGGCACTGTGGGCTGCGGATGTGTTTCTTTCCACGAGCGCATTTGAGGGATTGAGCCTCGCCCATTTGGAGGCATTGGCTGCCGGGGTGCCTGTCGTCACAACGGACGTGGGAGGTGCTGCTGAAGTTGCCGGCGAGATGTGGCCGAATGCAGCGTTTTACCGGCGGCTGGATGTCGAGGCACCAGTGGATGCGTTTGTGGATGCCATTTTACAGGCTCCGCTCCGAGTGCCGAAATCGGTGCTTCCTGCCGTTTTTGAACGGGGGCCGATGGTGACGCGTTTTCTTGAGTTATATCGGCACACCCTATTCAAGCGACTCCGTACTCAGAGGCAGTCGCGTGGAATATGGTTCGTAACAAACAACTTTTCGATGGGAGGAGCACAAACGAGTGCGCGCCGACTGATGGAAGTGCTTCTCCAGCGGGGTCATTCGGTGCGTGCGTGGACGTTGCAGGAGGAGTTTTCAAGCCGCGGGGCGAAAGATCTGATTGCGAAGGGTGTTGAGGTGGTCCGTTTGCCTGCCCGGTGCGGATCGAGTCCCTCGGCGGCATCGTTTTGGATCGGCGCAGCGAGCGCTTTTGCACCGCCGGAGGCGGTGTTTTTCTGGAATGCACTGGCGGGGCACAAGGTGCATCTGGCGGATCATCTCTTGGGGGTCCGGATCATGGATGTGAGTCCTGGGGAGATGTTTTTTCACTCGCTGGAGCGTTACTTTGCTTCAGCCAGGGGCAGCCTGCCCTATCGAAATGGAGCTGAATATGGCGCACGCCTTGCGGCTGCCGTAGTGAAATACGCCCGCGAGCGGGCTTGGGCGGCGCGGGTTTTGGAGTGTCCCGTGGACGTGATTCCGAACGGGGTGCCTCGTGTGAAGGAGGTGCGCCGGGCGAGATGTGGGCTGCGGTTAGGCACTGCGTGTCGCATCTCACCGCAGAAGCGGTTGGAGGAGCTATTGGAGGCGCTCCGGCGAGTCCACGCATGGATGCCCGCTTATGAGTTTCATATTGCTGGCCGCGAGGAGGCAGGAGCTTTGGAGTATGCGGAGGGGCTGCGGAAGATGGCGGTGGGATTGCCCGTGGTCTGGCGCGGAGAATTGGAGGGAACGCAGGCGTTTTTGCAGGAACTGCATCTGTTTGTGATGATCTCCGAGCCGGAGGGATGTCCAAATGCGTCTTTGGAGGCGATGGCGGCAGGTCTAGCGGTGGTGGCCACTGATGCGGGAGGAGCCCATGAGCAGGTGGTGGATGGAGTGACGGGAAGGCTCACCCCGAGGGGGGATGTGGCAGCCCTTGGGCAGGCGATTCTCGAATTGAGTTGGGATGCGCCGAGGCGGGAGCAGTTTGGGGGGGCGGGCAGGCATCACGCTTGTACGAGTTTTTCGTTGGAGCGCATGGCGGATGCTTATGAAGAGCTTGCGCGAGGCACCAATCTTGGGGGGCAGCGTGGCCCGGGGAGGTAGCAAGTTGGGGGTTGGGGAATCCGCGGCACGGGCTGGATATTGCATGTGAGCCTGCTGGGGACAGACAAACGGGGCTCAGCAGTCCCTAAGGGCTTCACCTTTTCGGGACCCGACGAAAAAGGGAAGGCGCTCGGTGGAGGAGGGGCGTTATGCGCAGCTGGGGCTGCGCGCTCCCGGGCTACAAACGCCCAAACACAATCGAGACAGGCGAGGGGACGTCGATCTTCGTCCCGGTGAACTTCAGCTTGCCGCTCACCGCATCAATTCCAAACACCGCCACGGTGTTGGAGTTCTGGCCGCCCACCAACAGAAACTTCCCACTCGGATCCACCGCAAAATGACGGGGCATCGCTCCCTCAATCGCTTGAACTCCCAAAAAGCTCAGACGTCCGGTCGCCTCTTCGATCGCATACATCGCAATCGAGTCATGCCCGCGGTTGGAAGCGTACAGAAACTTACCCGAGGGATGCACCGCGATCTCGGCACACGAAAAGCCTTTGCGCTCAGCTACCTCAGGCGGGAGTGTCGAGAGCGTCTGCACCTCCCGGAGCGAACCCGCTTGCGCATCGAGTTCAAAGACCGTCACCGTCAGGTCGAGTTCGTTGACCACGTAGGTGAGCCGACCATTCGGGTGAAACGCGGATCGCCTGGCGCCTGCGCCGCTCTTCACCCGTGCGAATCCGTGAGGGGCAAGCGTCGCTTTCTCCGTATCCAGCCGGTACGCGATCACCTGGTCCAAGCCGAGGTCACAAACCAATGCAAAGCGACCATTGGGCGTGACCTCCACCGAATGCGCGTGCGGCTCCGATTGACGACTCGCCTGGACTCCGAATTCGCCAGCGCGGGCATAGACGTGCTGCTGGAGCCCCGCTGGTTGAGGCGCGGCGTCATTCACCACGGGCTGGAGGATTCCTTCCGCGTTGAGGCCGAGGCAAATCGTGCTGCCTCCCACATAGTTGGCCGCCAGAACGGTGCGCCCCGTGGGATCCACCGTGAGGTGGCAGGGAGCCGCTCCGCCGGAGGGTTGCGCACCCTTTGGGGTGAGCATTCCCGTGTTCGCATCGAAGGCAAAAGCCGTCACGGCTCCCGACGATTTGCCTTCGTATCGCACCACCTCCGAAACCGCATAGAGCATCGGCAACTGCGGGTGAATCGCGAGAAAGGATGGGTTGACCGCTTTGCCTGCCAGTTGCGCAGGAGAGAGCTTGCCGGTCACGTCGTCGAATCGGGAAACGTAGATGCCTTCGGACTGAGTGGACCCGCCGGTGTAGGAACCGAACCAAATAAGGCGCTCGGCGGAATAAGCTGGGGAAATGGCGGTTCCGAGAAGGCAGCAAAGGGCGAGCAAAGAGCGGGGGGAAGTCATGCGAGCAGGGATGTGTGGGGAGGGTGAATGGCTACGCCTTCAATTCCGTAAGGATTCCGGTGCTGTCGCCGTGCTGGGCTACGTCGATGCCGATCCCCTGGAGAAGGGTGAGCCACACATTGCAGAGGGGGGTGTTTTTGGGAAGAACCATGTGGTGCCCGAGCCGGAGCCCTGCGCCGCCGCCCGCAATCACCGTGGGGCAATTGTCGAGGGAGTGAACGGTGCGGATGTTACTCCCGTAGGCGAGCACGGTGTGATCAAAGAGGCTCGTGCCGTCGGGCTCCTTCGTGGCTTTCAGTTTATCCAAAAGTCCCGCGAGGAGTTCGCTTTGTGCGGCGTCCCTCTGTTGCGAGGCCTCCATTTTTGCCCCCGGCGTGTAGTGGCTCATGTCGTGCGGCGCCACCTTGATGTCGAGGCTCTGCATCAGCGTGGTGACGGGCTGCCGATACGTGAATACGCGGGTGCTGTCGGTCTGAAGCGCCGCAACCATGATGTCGTACATCACGCGGATTTCCTCGCGTCCGGCGAGGCCTTCCTTTGGTTCGGAAAGACGGACCGTGGGCTTGGGGATGGTGAGCCACTGCTCGTCCTTGCTCAAACGGGTCTCAATGTCGCGCACGCTCTGGAAATACTCGTCGAGCTTGTCGGTGTCGGTTTTGGTCAGGCCGCGTTGCAGGTCATTGGCCTCCGTAAGAACAGCGTCGAGGACGCTGCGTTTCTGTTGGAGCATGGCTTGGCGTTCGGACAGCGGGGCAGTCTCGGCGGAGAAAAGGCGGTGGAAGGCGAGCACGGGGTTGTCGAGTCCGGCGATCGGTTTGCCCCGGCTGTTCCACGACAACGAGAGTCCGGGGCCATGACCGTCGTCCTTGGTCGGGCTGGTGAGCTGGATGGAAGTAAAGCGGGTTCCCGTGCCGAGGGCGGCTGCGGCGACCTGGTCGACGGAGATGCTGTTGTGGAGGCTCTGGCCGGGTTCGGCAAAGCGGTTTGCGCCGGTGAGCCAGAAGGTGCTGCCCCAGTGCGGGGCATCGTTGAACTTGTTGGTAAGCCCCTGAATGACGGTGAAGCCGCTCTGGTGGCGGGCGAGTGGTGCGAGTCCCGGCGGGAGCGTGTAGTTGGCTCCGGTGACGTTCACGTCGGGAAACCATGTTTCATTGGTCACGCCCCAGCCGAAGTTCAGAAAGATCGCACGCTTGGGGCGGGCCGTGGCGGTGCTGGCGGCGGAAACAAAGCGGCGGAAACCGAGAGACTCCAGGGCGGGCAAAGCGATGAGTGCGGTGGCACTACGGAGAAAATGGCGGCGGTTGAGGAGGGGATTCATGGCGTGCGAGAGGGAATGGCGCGCTGGTGCGGCTTGATGGAAAGGATTGGGGCGCTGGGGTTATTTGAGACGGAACTCCTTGCTCGCCACGAGGGCGTGGACGAACTCGCGCAGAGCAAAGTTTTTCCCCTGCGCCTGCTGAAGAATCGACCGGGCAAGCTCCTCGTCCGTGAAGCCGAAGGGGCGCCCCAGGCTGTAGGCGATGAGTTGTTCGGTGAAGCCGCGTGCGAACGCGGGAGCTTTCCCCGCCACGATGTCGCGCATCTCAAAGTAACTTTGAAACTCCGGTCCCTTGTGAAAGGCAGCCACCGGATCGATCTTCCATTTCTTCAATCCGCGCGGGATGGGTTTGCCCGCAGGGTCGGTGGCCTGGAAACTGTCTTCCTCGCGCCATTTGCCGGCGGCGTCGAAGTTCTCGAGCCCGAAGCCGATCGGGTCAATTTTGCGGTGGCAGCTGGCACATTGCGGCTCTTCCTGGTGTGCAAGGAGCCGTTCGCGGGTAGTGAGCGCCTGTCCATTGAGCCGGGTGATCATCGGGACGTTGGGTGGCGCTGCGGGCGGTGGCTCGTTCAGGAGTTTGCGCAGCACCCATGCTCCACGCTCGACCGGACTGGAGCGTTCCCCATTGCTGCCCATCGCCAAAACAGCCGCCATTCCAAGCAGACCGCCGCGAGGCGACCCCTCAGCAACCCGCACCGGGCGGAAGGCGTCCCCGCTTACGTCTTCGATTCCATAATACCGGGCGAGGAGGGCGTTGATGACGACCGTGTCGCTTTTGAGGAGTTGGGAAAGGCTGCGGTTGTTGCGCAGCAGATACGCAAAAGTCTCGAACACCTCGGTGCGGGCCGCAGCACGGGTGCTTTCGTCGAAGTCGCGGAACTTCCTCGGGTCAAACTGGAAAAAATCGAGCCGATCCATCCCGAGCCATTGATGGACGAAGCCGCTGACAAATTCGTCCGCTTTGGGGTCGGCGATCATGCGGTCCACTTCGCGGGCGAGAACGGAGGGATCGTGCAGGGCGTTTTTTTGGGCCAGGGAGAGGAGCGTTTCGTCGGGGGGCGCGCTCCACAGGAAGTAGGAGAGGCGGGTGGCGAACTCCGTGTCGGTGAGTGGGCGCGGCTTTTTTTCGACGCCGGGCTCGGCGAGGTAAAGAAAGCGCGGGGAGGCGAGCACCACGCTGAGCGGTTCCTTGAGAGCGTTTTCGAAGGAATCGCCGGCGGCGCGCCGGCTTGCAAAAAGGGCGGTGAGTTTATCGATAAAGGCCGTAGTGGGCTGCTGGCCCCGGAATGCGCGCAGGGCGAATGCCCGGAAGATCGCGCGGGCGTGTTCCTTTTCAGAAATGTCGCCGGTGCGGTCGAAGACAATCGGTGAAACGGAGGGGGAGGTGTCGGCCTTGTGCCATTCGATCCAGTCAATCCACAGCACGGGATCCCGTTGCTTGGGATCTTTGATCATGCGGGTGAAGCCGCCGAGGCTGATGCCGACTCCCTTCAGCGGGCGCTTTTCCATGAAGATGAATTTGCGCGCTCCGCCCGGGAGGATGCGGAAGGGAAATTGCAGGATCTCGGGTTGCTGGATGTCGGCGGTGACGTGACGGCTGGCGAGGAAGGTGAGGTCGGATTTGTCGAGGGGACTGGCTTGGAGGAAGGACACAAAGGCCCGCTCCGCAGGCATGTCCGGCACGCGTCCGATGCGGACGTGGAACACGTAATCTCCAGGCGCCATTTCGGTGGGGAGATCGATGACAAACGTCTCGTTGAAGTTGACGGTGTTATCGAGAAACATCCCTGTTTGGACCTCGGGGCGAGCCAGATAGCGTTCGTACCACTCGTGGTTGATTTGCCAGCAGTACTCCACAAATTTGGCGGCATCCAAATCCTTCCGGCACCCAAATTTGGCGAGGTCCTCTGTCTTGCTACCGTTGGCCTGCCAGAGGGCGTACTTGGCATGGTCCTCGTGCATGCGCGTCAGCTCCCGCTGGAGGCCGGGGGTGCGCGCCTCTCCCTCCACCCGGTTGGCGGGGGCGGGCTTGGCTGATGGGTTTGCTTTCGCAGGCTCGACCGGAATGGGTGCCGAGGCCGGAACCCACCGGGCGAAATGCTCGTCCAGGGCGCGGCGTCCGAGGAGAAGATATTGTTCGAATTGGTCCGGGGACAAAAACAGGGATGCGCCGACGGTGTCGAAGGTGTCGGCTCCGCCATCGGCGGGGAGGTCGCGGACGTCGGTTTCGACACCGAGCAGTGCGCGGATGGTGTTTCGGTATTCGCGGCGGTTGAGGCGCCGCATGGTGATGTTGCCGCCCACATCGGCGAGGTTGCGTCTCGCGGCCATGAGGGTGCCGGAGAGTGCGTCTAGGAAATCGGTTTTGGCGCCGCGCTCGGGTTGTTTGGCGTCGTCGGGAGGCATTTCACCGGAGTTGACCTGATGGAGGACGCGCTGCCAGAGGTCCGCGCTTTGGACGGAGTTCAGGGTGAAAGCCACGGAATCGAGGCGGAGCTTGCCCTTTTGTTTGTCCGCGTTGTGACACTCGACGCAGTAGTCTTTGAGGAAGGCCCGGTGTTTTTCGTCGAGGGAGACGTGCGGGGCCTCGGCGGCACCGAGGTGGGCGGGATGCAGGGGGAGGAAAGCGCAGGCAGCGAGGATTGCGCGGAGGATTTTGGGGGCGGGGTGCAGTGAGGCGCGCCGGGGTTCGGGGGCGAACGGGCCGGGTGTCTGGTGCAGGGCGGCGGCGGTGGGTTTTGGAGACCGCAAGGGGGGTGTCTGTGGGGAACAGGTGGAATCCATCGGGGGTAGTATGATTTCCACCGCTGCTTTTGGACAAAAAGCGGCGGCTTTTTTGGGGATTAGAGCAGGGGGCGTACCCGCGGCAGGGCAGGGGGTAGGCGGCTTTGTGGGGGCGGATTCGAGGAGTGCAAAAGGGGTGGACTGTCCGGTGCGGCGCTCCTTGGGTGGCCATCGGAATTGGGCGGCAGGCCGCGCTCACGGCGCCACAACCCCTCTGGGGTTGTTTGTGTGTGGGGACGCGGTACCGGTGGTCGCGCGAGGCGCGACGCACCGGCTAATGGCCTCTAAACCTACGGTTTAGAAATCACGGTTCATCGTCGCGTTGAGTGAAACCATCCCAAAGCGTCCGATCTCACCCCGCGCACCGACGCGCGAACCGACGCGCGAACCGACGCGCGAACCGACGCGCGAACCGACGCGCGAACCGACGCGCGAACCGACGCGCGAACCGACGCGCGAACCGAACCGCGAACCGAACCGCGAACCGAACCGCGAACCGAACCGCGAACCGAACCGCGAACCGAACCGTGGACCGAACCGTGAACCGAGTGCGTTAGCCGGATGTGTGAGGGTTGCCGGGGCCCTCGGTTGACGCCTAGCGCCCGTCCACCCAACCCAACGGGTTGGCGGCCATTAGCCGGGCGGTCGCGCTTGGCGCGACCCCCGGAATTGGGCCCGCAATACAGGCCATCCTGAAGGGATGGCGGCGGCGAGGAATGCAGGGTTGCGGGGCCACAACCCCTCTGGGGTTGTTTGTGTGTGGGGACGCTGTACCGGTCGTCGCGCGAGGCGCGACGCAAAAAAAAGCCCCTCCCGGTTTTCCGGAAGGGGCTTGGAGCACTGGGCGTTTTCGTGAACGCGTCAGCCTAGTTGGCCGCTTGGGCCACTGACGGCGTCGATGCCGCGCGGGCCTTATCGGTGAGGCTGTTCAGGAAGGTCGCGATCGCCTTGACCTGGGAATCCTCCAGCTTGCGTCCGAGCTGCAGCCACGCCATCTGGCGAACGGCGTCTTCCAGAGTGGCCGCCTTGCCGTCGTGGAAATAGGGAGCCGTCAGCGCGATATTGCGCAGGGAAGGCACCTTGAACTTAAACCGATCCTCCGCCGCCTTGGTGACCGCTTCGCGACCGAGGTCTTCGGTGTTGGGGTAGGGGTTCACGGCTCCCATTTTTTGATAGGAATTCGCACCAAGCAGCGGGCCGTTGTGACAGGAAACGCAGCCCGTGCTCACAAACGTGTTCAGCCCTTCCAATTCTGCCGCGGAGAGCGCGGAATCGCTGCCTTTGAGGAAGTCGTCCAGGCGGTCCCGGGTGACGAGGGTTCTTTCGAAGGCGGCAATGGCGTTGGCGATGTTGTCGTAGGTGATCGGGTCTTTCTGGCCCGGGAAAGCCTGGGCGAAGGCCTGGTTGTAGGAGTCGATCGCTTTGATTTTGCGGACCGCTTCGCCGTCGTTGGGGATCGCCATCTCAATCGGGTTGAGGATGGGCCCCTTGGCCTGGGCTTCGAGGCTGGGAGCGCGTCCATCCCAGAACTGGGCGAGGTGGAAACCGGCATTCAGCACGGTGGGTGAGTTGCGTCCGCCGCGTTTGCCGAAGGCGCCCGGGGAGGTGGGTTCGTTGTCGACGCCGCCCCGGTTTTGATCGACGGAGTGGCAGGAGTTGCAGGACTGGGAATTGTTGGCGGAGAGCTGTTTCTCAAAGAAGAGCGATTTGCCGAGACTGACGAGCGCGGCGGAGTCCTTTTCGCTTCCGGGCACAGCGTCGGGGAGAGGCTTTAGGAAACTGGAGACTAGGGCTCGCAGTTCGCCGGCTTTGGGCGCATCTGCCGCAAAGGAGAGGGTTGGGAAGACAGCGAGGGCAACCAGTGCGATGCTGGAGGAGAGGGTTTTTGTAACCATGCGGCTGGCTTTAGCAGGGAACTTTCAAACTGGCAGCCGTTGTGAGCAAAAAAATGCACCCCGGGGTTGGATGGCCTCGGGGTGTCAGAGGGAGGACGCAGGGGGCCTGTCCTCCCTGCGCGATGGTCTCAGGAGTTCACTTCGCCTCGCGGAGAAGAAAGTCGATCAGCTCGGGGCATTCAAAGAAGGCAGGCACTTCTCGATGACCCTCGCCTGGAACGATCTTTACCGTAAATGTCCCGCCCAATGCTTCGTAGCGTTCCTTGAGCCGCCGGGTGTTGTCTTCGTAGGGGACAGGCACATCGTTGTCGCCGTGGACGGCGAACAGGGGAACTTTGGCGGCGGCGAGCCCGGCCAGGTTGTCGATGGGGTTGAATTCCTGGAGTCGGGCGTTGAGTTCCGTCTCGCTGAGGCCGAAGTCGGCAAGCGTCTGCGCCTTGGAGCTTTTTAAGGGCCAGCTTGCGAGGTTGCAGACCGGGTAGATGCCGATCCAGGCCTTGACCTTGTCGGGATTCCGGAAAGCCCATGCGAGGGTCATCATGCCGCCCCGGCTTTGGCCGAGCAGGATGGGTTTTGGAGAATACCCGCGTTGCACCATCGCTTCGTAGAAGAGGCTGAACTTCGCCGAGCTTCCCGGCGCCCCCCGCACCTCGCCGAGGTCATATCCCGCGATGGCGATACCGGCCTTGTGGCAGGCCTCGACGATCTTGGGGCGGCTTGCGAGCGACACTCTGCCGTTGAGCGTCGGCGCGTACCAGAGCCAGGGCAGGTCCTTTGCCGGATGGGGCGCGGGATGAACAATCGCCTTGCGGCCATCGACCTCAAAAACGTCTGCGGCTTGGAAAGAGGGCGCGGCTGCAAGGCTGACAAAACACAGGAGGGCGGGAACGCTACGCATGAGATCGGATGGCGATCCAAAAGCACTTTGCTGTCGATGCATTTTCAGTGGGTTGCCTCACTCGACCGACACGAATTTGCTCGTGATGAGCGACCCATGATGGGAGACCGCAACCTGCGCGTTGGAGCTGTTGTTCCCTCCGGGGCTTCGAGTCCTCAGCATGAGGTCGGGCACAAAAAACGAGTGGAAAACGGTTGTAGATCTTCGGGATTGCATGCGAGTGACTCCGCGCGTCTGTACGAGTTTTGGACAAAAATTTGGATCCACTCTGCGGAGCCCACTTCGACAGGAATATGCCTCTGTGGCAGGATGGCTGAAGCTGAACTGCCTTGAGGCCGCTGGAGGCCAAGGCGGTCCCGCTTTTTCTGCCTTTGCTCCGATCGTCACCTCTTGCGTCACGCCGAATGCCTCCCCACAAGCCCTCCAAAATGACCCCCGTGCCATCGGCTTGGGACATGCAGCACATGATTTCGGGAAAAGACCTCGGAATGGGCATGGTGGTGTACGTGGCAGCGTCCCAGAGCCTGCAGGCTTCCAGGATTACCTGGCATCACCACGAGCATTTCGAAATCGTGATGGTTCTCAAGGGGAGCGCTGGCTGGGAGTTTGCCGAGGGTCACCGTGTGCATTTGGTGGGGGACGAGTTCAAGGTGGTGCCTCCGGGGCTGATTCATCGCGGACTGCACGATGTTCGCAATCCGTCGACGGTCTGTGTGGTGGCTTTTCATCCCGAGGCGGCGGCGAAGGGGAATAGCCTTTTTACGGCGAAGGAGACGGACTGGTTGGTGGCGCAATTTCGGCATGAGATGCCGGTGGCTCATCCGATGAGTCCCGAATTGCGTCGGTCGGCGCAAATGTTGCATCGCGCGATTTTCCAGGGTGCCCGTGCGGAGAAGTCGCCGGAGGGGGGCGCGACCCTGCGGTTGTTGGTGTCCTCGGTGGTGTTGGAGGCAGCGAAGCAAGGGGTGATCGGTCACAGGGATCCGGACGTGCATGTGGTTTCCTCGGCGATCGCGCTGGTGCAGGAGCGTTTCGCGAGTCCGCTTCAGATGAGCGATCTGGCACAGCGGGCCGCCTGCAGCCGGACCCGTCTATTCACCGCCTTCAAACACCAGACCGGGATGAGTCCCAATGATTGGCTCCAGCGGTACCGGGTCCAGCAAGCGGAGGCGCTTTTGGGGAGTACGGCCCGGACGGTGGAGGATATTGGGTTGTCTGTGGGCTTTGCTTCGAGCGCCTATTTTTGCACGGTTTTCCGGAAATACACTGGGATGACCCCGGGCGAGTATCGTGGCAGGCAAGGGGAGAGCGGCCGTTGAGGTTCGGCTTGGGGGGGAGGTGCTGGGATGGGGGGGCGGCGCCGCAACCCCTACGGGGTTGTTCGTACGGAGGGGGGGTGTACCGGTGGTCGCGCGAGGCGCGACGCACCGGCTAATAGCCTCTAAACCTCCGGTTTAGAAACAACCGTTCATGGTCGTGTTCGGGAAAACAACGTCCATGCGTCTGATGTAGCCCCCCCGCCGGTCCCCGCCGGTCCCCGCCGGTCCCCGCCGGTCCCCGCCGGTCCCCGCCGGTCCCCGCCGGTCCCCGCCGGTCCCCGCCGGTCCCCGCCGGTCCCCGCCGGTCCCCGCCGGT
>JBANFR010000016.1:0-38523 GCA_037975925.1 Verrucomicrobiota bacterium | reverse complement strand
CTGATTTGAAGGGCTTTAAGGGAGACAAAGCGTGGATGATTTCGTGGACGATTCCGTGGATGCCTATGTAAGTAACTCATGCTGAAAATCATCGATCAGCCTTCCAAGCTGGCTAGGAGGGTTCGATTCCCTCTACCCGCTCCACTTTTTTAACTCCCTCTCCGGCCTGTAATTGCTCTGTAAAGAGCACCTTGCGGGCCTTCTTTTTGCCCAGATCCCACGGGCCACTAAGGGACAGCGCGGGACAATCGTGCACGCCTTTTGACAAAAAAAACGTGCACGAATGTGCACGATTTTCCGGCGGAAACCCCCATCCCGTGCGATGGGTTCGTGTGAAAATCCGCCAAAAAAAATACCCCTCCGGCATCGTCAAGTGGCAGGCCGACCGCGGCGTCGTTAACGGCCGCCGGATCCAAAAGTATTTTTCCAATCGCGAAGACGCCGAAAACTTCGCCCGCTCCTTCAACGCCTCCCTCCGCGAGGATGGCATCGCAGGATACTCCCTTTCACCCCACGAGCGCGTGCTCTTCACCACCTGTCGGGCTAAACTCGCCGCCGCAGGTGCCACTATTCTCGAGGCCACCATTTTTTACCTCACCCATCACCGCCCTCTCCTCTCGGCCCCCGATCTCATCCAGATTGCCCAAGAGTTTTTAGAGGAACAACGGCGGATCAACTCTCCGAAGTACGTCGAGGACCTTCAAAAGCCGAACTTGGAAGGGTTCATCCGTTTTCTTCGCGAGCGAGATCATCACCCGAAAATTGGCGGAAGAATTCTGGGGGCTGACGCCGACGCTCATCCGGGATCACGTGGGAAAAAAGGGAAGTTACTGGGTGGATCCCTTGGAGTGGCACTTGAACGCGGCTTTCAATCTGTCACGCAACACAGTCCACGCCTCGCGAGTCACATACCGGCTCGGTCCACTCTCTAAGAGAGGGCGCGTTCGCGCTCCCCGCAGCCGATCCATCCCGTGGCGGCCGGCTTCGTTACCCCTCCCCTCTCGGGGCCGACACGACACAATCGAGCAGGGGCAAAACCGTGATTTGATCGGCCAGCGGATAGCTCCGACTTCCCGGATAGATGACCCAGAGTTCATCCAACGCGAGGTCCGCAATCACGGTTCGCATCGAACGGCTCAGGGTGGGGGCGTCGGCACGCTTGAACTCCACGCCCACCCGCTTGCCCCGCAGAAACATCAGCAAATCCAGTTCGCAACTGCTGTGTACTGCATAGAAATAGGCCTCCTCCGGTTGATACGCGCTGCCGTTCCAGATTTGACCATGGTAGTGCGCAAGCATCGTCCAAAACCGCCCCATGACGGCAGGCGCCATCCCAAATCCCAAAACGCCCAGGTCGCGCTCCAGAAACGTCCGGATAAAATTCCGACGCCAATCGAAGCTGTCGCCCTCGTTGGCAGCCAGAAACGACCTTGGAAATCCCCCCCGGTGCCAGAGGAGTTCTGCGGAAGCGGCTCCGGTTTTTCCAAGGTTGAGTCCCTGCATCTCGATGATCTCCACACGGCCCGCGAGGGACTCCGAACTTTGGCGGGAAAGCTCCGGCGAAGCGCTCCCCAGGATGAGAAAGGTCGCCGGGTTGCCGGGCCGGTCCGCGAGCACGCGCAGGACGGGAAACAAGCGCGGTTCCCTTTGAGCCTCGTCGATGACGACCAGTCCCCGGAGACCCTCCAGCAGGGTTTTGGAGTTTTCCATCAACCCCGCTACCACGGGATCTTCGAGGTCGAAATAATTGCGGTGGTCCGGGGGCAATATCTGGCGGGCGAGGGTGGTTTTGCCACATTGGCGTGTGCCGACGCGGGCGACGACGGGATTGCGAGCGAGGGCCCGTTCCAGAGCGAGGCGATAGGTCGGACCCGGGATCGTTTCGTGAAATCATGCAATCGCAATGCAGGTTTTCAAGATTGGACTCCGTGGAACTGGGCTCTGCTTTGCTTCAGACCGAAGAGCTCCCGTCGTCTTGATCTCGGGCGCTCTTTTCCACCCACAGGCAGTCCTCCCCGGGCTCGGAGGTGAGGCGGCCGCAGCCGGTTCCACCTTGCAGGAGATCGCGCACTCCAACAGGGCAGCCCGGAGCCGCTACGGGGAGTCGGTCACCGGGAGGTCAAGGAGGACTATGCCTTGTCGGATTTCGGAGATTTCGGGGTGCGCATTCTCGAATGCCTTCCGATTCGAGGTTCAGGACACGCTGGTTTTCCGGGTCCGACTCTGGAACAAAACCGCACAGACTATCACATTTCGTCCCGATAATTTTTCCGGGCGAGCGGGGGCGAAGCACCTCAGTCACCACCGAGTGTTGGGTGAACTAATCCAAGAATAGGCCCGCCTCCCAACGGCGTCCCGCCGGTCGACGCAGGGGCGCCTCGTGCACCGCTTGCGCCAGGGATGTCGCCCACTGAAACCCCGAAGCCAAAACTGGTTCCCATCGAGATGGCTGTGAAACGGGGAAACCGGCGCACCCCTGGAATTCGCGGAGCACCTTGGCGATTGCAGAACGCGGGCTTTTGAAGTCGAACCCCCACGCTCCGCAGCGGCTGCCTGTTCGATCAGTTCCCGGATTTGCAACTCCTGGCGGTGCGAGGCCAGACCGCTCTGGCGGGCCCACCGTTACTGCAAGCGCTCGGTTCCAGCGCGACCAGGCAGGATCAACCGACGCCGGTCGGGGGGAACCCGCACGGAGCAAAGCGCGTCTGTCATCGCCTCAAGGAGAGTGTCGGCGGTCTCGGCGAGAAAAAGCACGGTGCGCAATCGTTCCCCGAAAAGGATGCCGGGCAAGTCCGAGCTTTGGTGTGCGGCGTTTCCGGACCGGGGGAGTGCTCGCTCCAGATGCTTCCTGAATCTTCCTTCAAAAGTCAGGCCCGCAAGTGGGCTCTGGGAGGGCGCTCCTTGCGCAACCGGTGGGCTGCCAGCGAACAACCCGCCCCGCCCCGAATCAAAGAGGCTGTCCCATACAAACTGCAACGACCACGAGGGCCAACGCGTCCACAAAACAAGGGGGACTTTGAAGGATGGTTGGAATCAGGAAAACAGAGCCATGCTTACAGCTTGGAGCAATCCTAATTGTTTTTGATAAAAACCATTTTTCAAATCACCCCAATGCTTGAGGGTGTAGAGTTGTTTAGCTCTGGTTATTTCTTTTTTGTCTCTGATGGTGTCTCTGGTTTGGCTTTGGTTTCGGAAATAATTTTATCGCGGCGCTCTTTGAATTCCGCGTTGGAAATCAGCCCTGCGTCCTTGGCTTTTTTGAGATCGAGAAGTTCTCCGCCCACATTTCTGGGGGGATTGTCGTTCAGTCTATTTCCCAAAACAATACAGGCTGGAAATGCCGAGCAAAGCAGGGCGGAAGCGGTGATGGTGCGGAGGATACGGGTCATGAGGTTTACGGCGATGTGATGGAGATGTTGTGTTCGCACATCAAAGGCGGCCACTGGCAGTCCACTCGGAATGCTGGGGCCGCTTGGTGTGCTTACGGATTTACAACATCCGCCAGGACCGGGTTACAGAAAATGTGTCAAAAAAATGTCAACGTGGCCTCCGATCAATTCGGTAACGCAAATTCATCAGAAGCGCCAAACCGCCAGTTTCTGGGGAGCACTCCTTACGGCGATATTTTGTCGAAGAGTCATACGGTTCACTGAGGGGGAAGAATTACTTTTTAGTGTGCTTTTCTATCGGAACTGAACGAGGCATGCATGGCGTAGTTAGACATGCGCTTTAACCGGGAAGAGTGATTCGCGTGATCTTCGAATTTCTGCGCGTCGTAAGAAGTGTTCCGTCCAAGTGAACAGGGGAGCGTGGAATATCAAAGTTGGCGCCGTTCAGTTTGGCGGGGGTCGCGGAGGATACGTCCTCTACTCCGGAGACAGCGTGGTTTCGGTCGCTCCGGATCTGCACGCATTGCCGGTGTCGGCCTTGTGGTGAATCCGCGTGGGGATCGGTGAGCGGGCACAGGGGATTGGTTCCCAGAATGCGTGAAGCGCATGGGGCGCGAGCGCCATGATCGCCTTTCGCGAAGGGCTAGCCCCCAAAAGGACGGGTTTGGAAAAAGGGACGAGGCGAGTGGAAGGGTGCAATTGGGGGTGTCGGCAGGTAAATCAACGCTCGTGATGTTATGGCGTTTCGTTCCGGCACTTGAGCGGTTTGATCCAGACCTGCTTGAAGCTTTTCAGCAAAAGCTGCGGGTGCGTTGGACGCACTCCTCGACTGCGCTGGAAGGAAACACCCTGGATGAGGGGGAAACCTTTGGAGTCCTTCAATATGGCCTCACGATAACGGGTAAACCGCTCGGTCATCACAATGAGGTGCTGGGGCACAGCAGGGCCTTGGATCTCCTGTGCGGTTGGATTTTGGAGCGACGACAGTTCACCGTAAGCGCCTTGTTTGAGCTGCATAGGGCGGTTCAAGCCGCGGTCGAAGCAGACCACTTCAGGCCCGTGGGAGCATGGAAGCGGGAGTCCAATTCCACACTGGCAAAGGTCGGAGGGCAGGCCGTGATTAACGACACCTACGCGTCCCCCGAACACGTCGAAGGTTTGATGGAGGCGTGGTTTAGAGAGTTCGAACGGCTCAGGACAGATGCTGCGGTTTCTGCGTTGGATGCCTATGTCTGGTCTCACGCGACGTTTGCTCGGATCCATCCTTTCACCGACGGAAATGGCAGAATGGCACGACTGCTGGCAAATGTGCCCGTGCTTCAAAAAGGGGAGCTGCCGATTTTGATCCCGGTTGAAAAGCGCTTGGCGTACGTCGAATCGCTGGCGACTTGGCAGATGGCCTCCGGGAAGATTCTGCCGGGAGGGGACTTGTCGGGAGACCCCAGTGCGCTGGAAGCGTTTGGTCTGTTGTGTCGCGAGGCTTACGACGCATCGCAGGCCATGATTGAGGAGGCGGTCCAGATTCAGGCGCAGCGGGGGATCAGATCGCTGGAGAGCTCTGCGAAGCGGGGCCACCAGCCGTCCTGATCCGCGGAGTCGGGATCCGCGATCCTGAGCGGAGACTTTGGGAGCTTCGCCCGTCGCCTGCGGGGGGGGGCATTTTTGCGCTCTGCTTCCTCCGCTCCGAGCCGTGGCCCCATTTTTGATGCGAATGCGCCACCGCGTTCGCGGGAGCAACCCGCGCTAACGTTCGCAATCCCACCGGGA
Organism: Verrucomicrobiota bacterium; assembly: GCA_037975925.1. Lineage (GTDB taxonomy): Bacteria > Verrucomicrobiota > Verrucomicrobiia > Chthoniobacterales > Chthoniobacteraceae > Chth-196. The sequence goes on along the minus strand of JBANFR010000016.1, from coordinate 33,367 downwards.
TCGTCTTCAACACAGCTCCCCTTCCCACCCCTGCCTCTCCTCCCCATGAAACCCACGCCCTTCGCTCTCGCGGCTCTCTGCATCCCACTGCTCGCCACCCGTGCAGCTGATCTCGAGCTCTCCGAAACGATCCCGCTTCCCGAAGCCCATAGCGTCAACTGGGTCAGAAATTTGGTGAAGGAACACCCGGAAGTGGTCGGGAACGATTGGGAACGCCTCGAGGATACCGCCAAACACGTCTCGCAGATCAGCGCTCCGCGAGGCTGGGTCTGGAATATCCCGGACACCCTGTGGCAGGACACCGTCCGTCAGAAAGGCGAAGGCAAACGCGAGGACGTACGCTTTGACCTCTGGATTCCCGAAGGAGTCAGCCGGGTCCAAGGGGTGGTCGTGCTCTCCGGCCACGGAAGCGGCGAGTCGCTGTACCGACGCGAGGATTTGCGGCAAACGGCGCGGACACTGAACTTGGCCGTGTTCAAATTCCTTGGAAACCCGATGCAACGCGGGTTCTGGCCGCGCTCATTGCTCTACGAGCGCCTCCGGGATTTTGCGCGCAAAACCCAGCACCCCGAACTCGAGCACGCGCCGCTCTTTCTCTACGGGCACTCCAGCGCCGTTGGATTTTCCGCCATGTTCGCCGCCGGCGAGAGCCATCGCGTCTGGGGTTGGGTCGCGATGCGAGCCGGCTACACCTTCCAAATCTGGCAGCCCGCCGCCGCCGCCGCGCCGGGACTCGTCATCTTCGGGGAGGTGGACAAGTACTTCGCGAATCCGCACCGGGACGAGACGCTGTCGATTGTTCCGATGATGCGGAAGCATCATCAGGCAACGTGGACCCTGGCCGTGGAACCTCAGAGCGGACACGGCCCCGGGGAAAAAACATGGCCGCTGGTGCTCTCATTTCTGAAACACTCTTTTGCGGCGCGCGTGCCCGCGGATGGCGACACGACCAAGGCGCCCGCGAAACTGAATGCGCTTGCTCCGGAGAAAGGCTGGCTGGGCCAAAACTGGTCGCCCAACCCGGGGGCATATCAGTCGCTGAACATCGCTCCCTTTGCCGACTTCTCGGGCGACAAAACCACCGCCTCCTGGCTGATCAACGCGGCCTTTGCCTCGGAGTGGCAGGCCTTCCATCGCGAATAACCGCCGTATCCCTCCTGAAAGACCCATGAAACTCCTCCGCATCGTCTTCTTCCTCGCGATTCTCATGCCGGGGCTTGCGCATGGGCAGACGCCTCTGCCCTCCCGCCCCCCCCGGCCCAACTTCCTCATTCTCATGGCGGACGATTTGGACACCCATGAGCTGAGCTGTTACGGGGGCCAAAACGTGCGCACCCCCAACATCGATCGGCTCGCGGGTGAGGGCATGCTCTTCACGCACTTGTTCACCCCCCAGGCCATGTGCGTTCCCACACGCACAGCCATTTACACGGGACTCCACCCGATACGCTCCGGTGCCGTCCGGAACCACGCCCAAACACGCAAAGACGTGAAAAGCGTGGTCCACCACCTCACCGAACTGGGCTACCGCGTGGGCATCGCGGGCAAAGTCCACGTGCATCCGCAGTCCGTCTACCCCTTTGAATCCGTCGAGGGTTTTCCAAAGGGCTCGATGCGAAAGGCCGAGGACGAGACCTACCACACACGGGATTTGAACGCGTTCCTGCGCCGCGACCCCAACCAGCCCTTCTGTCTGTTTGTCTGCTCCACCCTGCCCCACGCCGCCTATGTCGTCGGTGATCCCAGCCCTTTCGACGCCAGCAAGTTGATCCTGCAAAAGCATTGGATCGACACCCCCAAGACGCGCGAGGATTTCCGGCTGTACCTTGCCGAAATCGCGGCGCTCGACCAGCAGGTGGGTGATGTCCTGCAAGTTCTCAAGGAGTCCCAACTCGAAGACAAGACGTTGACGCTCTTTAGCGGAGAGCAGGGCTCCGCGTTTCCCGGCGCCAAGTGGAGCTGCTACAACGCGGGCGTCCGGAGCGCCTTTATCGCGCGTCTGCCGGGCAAAATTCCGGCGGGAACCCGCACCGATGCCATCGCGATGTGCGAGGACATTCTGCCCACACTCATCGAGATGGCCGGAGGTAACGCGGCCGAAAAGGCGCTCGATGGCCGCAGCCTTTTGCCCGTGCTCGCCGGTTCCACCACCGCGCATCGCGATCACGCATTCGGCATGCTAAACATGCAGCCTGACGGGAAGCCGTTCGCGAGCCGGTTCATCGTCAACCACCAGCACAAGCTCATCCTGAACCTCACCCCAAAAACGAGTACACCATGCCCGGCGGCCCACCCAACAGCGGCCTCTGGCGTTCGTGGCTCAAGGCGGCAGAGACCGATGAGCCCGCGAGGAAACAGATCGGCCGCCTCATCGACCGTCCCGCCGTCCAATTGTTTGATTTGCAACAAGACCCCTCGGAGCTCCGCAACCTCGCCGACAAACCCGAGCTCCAAGCCGTCCGCCAGCAACTCGAAGGTCGGCTACGGGATTGGATGACCCAACAGGGCGACCCCGGCGCCGCATTGGAAGAGTCGCCGCTTCCCCGGCTCCCCGCCCTCGACCGCAAAACAAACCAGACCGGCGCGGGATCTGCGCTTTGAGCAACCCGAACCACCATTGCGGAATGAAGAGCTCATTCCCGGCGTAAGGTCGCGGTCCAGATGCCATTCGAACGCCCCTACCGACGCCGCCATGCGGGGTTGATTTCCGCCGCCCTCGCCACTTTCTAAACTCCCTCTCCGGCCCGGTTAGCATGGCACTCCCCGCGAAAACGCCGCCTGGATTCGTGCGGCGCCTAGGAGCAATCTGAGCGCCATGTCATCTCCATGCACCCGGGTTGTTGCGGCCTCCATTTGCGTAGAAGGCCGTTTCCTTGCGTGCCGCCGTCCCCTCCACAAGTGCCATGGCGGCTTGTGGGAATTTCCAGGCGGCAAGTGTCATCCCGGAGAATCCGATGCGGAAGCGATTGCGCGCGAACTGCGCGAGGAACTCGCCGTCGAGGTCGTCCAAACCGGCGCGCCGCTGCTTGAAATCGCAGACGCCCGCTCGGGTTTTCTGATCGCCTTCCTGCCCGTTCAAATCGAGGGCATCCCCCGATGTCTCGAGCACATGGAGCTCCAGTGGGCACCCCTGGTTGAGTTGAAAAAGCTGCCGCTGGCTCCAAGCGATCTGCGCTTCGTCGAATTTCTGCTGAGCACCCCATGAGCCTTCCACGCGGTCTCTACGAACAAATCGTTACCCTCGGACTCCAGGAAAAACTCGAGCAAGTCGACCCCCGAACCATCCTGACCGAGCCGCTGCACCCCGCGGAAATTCCCGACCGGATCGCACTCCACCTCAGTCGCCAAATCGAGCTCGCCCTCTCAGCTCTTGAGGAACGCGACCGACTCGGAGCGGGGCTCCACGTCGCCCGAACCCTCCTGCATTCGCTCCTCCAGCTCCCCCGCCCCGCGCCCTGCGAATCGGCGTTCCCCGCGGAGGGAGGACGTCTCTTGAGAGCCATCTCTCAATTGCAACCGGATGGATCGCTGGAGGAAATCGTCTCACCGCTCATCCCGCTGCTCGATACCACACTCCTCACGAACTCGCCGGGAGAACCAAGGCTTCTCCACCAGCTCATCACGGAAATCCAGTCCGCCCAGCAGATCGACGTGGTCATGGCGTTTATTCGAAAGACCGGAGTGCTCCCCATGCTCTCGCCTCTGCGCGAGCTGGTTGGCCGGGGCGGCCGGATCCGCGTCCTGACGACTGTGTATACCGGATCCACCGAAAGGGCGGCGCTGGATCAACTCGCTGCGCTCGTACGACGTGTCCACCACGCGCCTGCACGCCAAGTCGTGGCTTTTTGAACGCGCCTCCGGATTCTCCACGGCCTACATCGGCTCCTCCAACCTCACTCATTCCGCCCAACACGCCGGGCTGGAGTGGAATGTACGCGTCTCGGGGCCCCGCAATCCGGGCGTCTTGGAAAAAATCCGGGCAGTCTTCGAGTCGTACTGGGCGAGTCCCGATTTCCGGGAGTACAACCCCGAGGAATTCGGGCGCGAGGTTCATGCGGACCGCACCCCCTGGGTGATGCAGATCAGTCCCCTTGCCGTGGAGCTGAGGCCGTTTCAAGAGCGCCTTCTCGAACAGATCGCACTGGCGCGCCAGGAAGGGCTGCACCGCAACCTTTTGGTCTCGGCCACCGGCACGGGAAAAACGGTGATGGCCGCCGTTGATTATGCGCGGCTGCGGCGGAGCTTGCCCCGGCACCGGCTCCTTTTTGTGGCGCATCGCGAGGAGATCCTGACGCAGAGCATGGCCACATTCCGGCATGTGCTGCGCGAGCCGGGATTCGGCGCATTGTGGAATGGAAGAAACCGGCCGGACACGTTTGAGCATGTGTTCGCGTCCATCCAATCGCTGCACTCAGAACGACTCGAACTGCTGCCCCCGGACCATTTCGACTGCATCATCATCGATGAATTTCACCACGCGGCCGCGCCAACCTATCAGGCCCTCCTCGCCCATCTTCAGCCCGTGGAACTGCTCGGACTCACCGCGACTCCCGAACGCGCGGATGGGCAATCCATCCTCGAGTGGTTTGAAGACCGGATCGCCGCGGAGCTCCGGCTCTGGGATGCGATCGATCAGCAATTACTCACCCCCTTCCAGTATTTTGGACTTCATGACGGCATGGATCTGAGCCGCATTCCATGGCGGCGCGGAGCGGGATACGACGTGGACGAACTCACCCGGCTGTACACGGCATCGGACGTGTGGGCGGAGTTTGTGCTGAAGGAATTCACCGAGCGCGTCCCGGATCCTGCAACGGTGCGCGCGCTCGGGTTCTGTGTCAGCGTGCGCCACGCCGAGGCCATGGCCCGGATATTTAACCGGGCCGGCGTGGCATGCGCGGCGGTCTCGGCGCAGACGCCCGCTGCCACCCGCCAGCAGGCGCTGCGTGATCTCGCCGGGGGCGCAATCCGGGTGCTTTTTTCCGTGGATTTGTTCAACGAAGGGGTCGATGTGCCGGCAGTGGATGCGCTGATGCTTCTGCGGCCCACGGAGAGCAGCACGCTGTTTATCCAGCAACTGGGACGTGGCTTACGCAAAGGAGAGAACAAAACAGTTTGCACCGTGCTGGACTTTGTGGGGACGCATCGACGGGAGTTTCGCTTTGATCTGCGACTGCGCGCACTTTTGGGGGGGACCCGCAAGGAATTGGAGGAAAACGTGGAGCGTGGTTTTCCGTACCTTCCCGCAGGATGCCACATGGAGCTGGATGCCAAGTCGCAACGCATCGTGCTCGAGAGCATTCGCTCGGCGCTCCCGAGCCATTGGAAAGCCAAAGTCACGGAGTTGCATGCCTTTCTTGAGGCGGGGCATCGCGCGGAACTGAGCCGCTTTCTCTTTCATTCGGGGCTCGAGCTGGCCGATGTGTTTTTCGACGGCAAGACGTGGTCCGCCCTGTGCCGGGATGCTGGCGCCGGAGACGTCGCCGGGGTTGCTGGACCATACGATGAGATTCTTCGCAAAGCTGTAGTGCGCCTCATGCACGTCGATGACACCCTGCGCATCGACACCACCCTAGGGTTGCTAAAATCCGAGTGCGCTCCGGTGTTTGGGGAGTTGGGCGCGTTGGAGCAACGTCTGGTCCGGATGCTCCTCGTCCAACTCTGCCAGTCCTTGGAAAAGTCCATGCTCCCCGTCGATGCAACGCCCGACGATGCGCTGGCGCTTCTTTGGAGGCACCCGGCGATCCGTTTGGATTTGTCCGCCTTGTTCGAAGTACTGCGGTCGAGGATCGGGCACCTTCACTACCCAATAACGCCCGACTCGCCGATCCCGCTCAGGGTTCACGCCCAGTACACCCGCTCCGAGATTCTGGCGGCATTCGGGGTCGGGGAAGGGGTGCGGCCGGAGGCGTGGAGGGAGGGGGTGCGCTGGATTGAAGCGGAGCAGACGGATGTGTTTCTGGTGACCTTTGACAAGACAGGCGGCCGCTTTTCACCATCGACCCGGTACAAGGATTACGCCATCAGCCGGGACTTGTTACACTGGGAAAGCCAATCCACCACGAGCGAGAACAGCCCCACTGGACGCCGCTATCAGGGCCGCTCCCACCCGGGCGCACGCGTGGTCCTTTTTGCGCGGTTGAACGACGACAGCCGCGCATTCTGGTGTCTCGGGACGGCGCGGTATGTTCGCCACACGGGGGAAAGGCCGATGGCCATCATCTGGAGGTTGGACCACCCGTTGCCCGGCGATCTTTTTCAGAAGTTCGCGGCCGCAGTGGCGTAGTGTGGAACTTCTTGGAAGCGTTCTGAGATTCGATTCTCCGGCCCGAATGGGTATCGGCGGGCGCCCCAGGGCAGGAGTCCGCCTCTGGATCCGAGAAAGGCCCAGACTGCTCCACAGGCCCTGGGCTCGGGGGAGAAACCCTCAGCGGCAGCAGCTTGAAGAAGGTGACCGCCGCCCGTTTCTGTTTCAAAGAAACAATCCCAGGACCTTTTTTCTCGGATTGGATTATCTGATCAGTGAGATGGGCGTCTGGCTCACGGTGGATCGGAAGCGCAGATTTACTGCGTTAGAGACTTGTGTGCGCCGTCGCAAAGCACGCCGTTTGCACTCTGTTTACAGGCGCAGAAATACACCGGGCCGTCTTTGGTGGCGGTGTAGGCTACGGGCGCAAAGCCGGTGCCCTTGTGTGATCCGTCGCAGAAGGGCTGCGACTTGCTCTCGCCGCAGGAGCACCAGTGATAAGTCTGACCTGCCTTGACTGTGACGGCGACGGGGGAGGTTTGAGCAATTTTTGGTTTGTTCATCTGGGCTGTGATTAGCGTCTCGTTTTAGACGGCCCCCCCCTCACCTCACAGGAGTTTTTCGAGCGCGGATCGCGTCGAGCGACGCGAGCTCTCAGGCCTCTTCTGCTTCAACCTCGCATTTTTTTGTGCCTCTCCAAACAACGGTTTCCTTTTGGGCAGCCCCGTTTTTTTTGTAACCTTCCCGCCTACGTCAGATTTCCTCTCCCGGGAAGGGGTTTGAAGGAGGGTTTGAAGGGGACAGACAAACTGATACCGACGGCGATGGGCTGCAGCCGCCCCGTTTACCTGCGGATTTTGGATAAAGGCTCTGTCCCTATTCTATGCCATTGCCTGCTCTGAATAATGAGGGGGGCGCTCATCCGGGACGGAGGTGGAGCTGGAGGATTGGAGGAGTTCGCGCTGGCGGGATAACTCGCGTTTGAGGCGGATCACGTCGTCGCGGAGCTCGAGGATGACCTTATCCTGCTCGCTAACGTGAAGCTGGAGATGGGCGTAGTATTCCTCCAGTCGGGTTAAACGCTCCGGGTCATTCATGAGGCCGATCTAAGGGAGGCGAGGGGCCTCGGCACAAGCAATTCCCCGGGATCAGCGCTGGAGCAGATTTGCGGGCATTCGGACTCGAGGCAGTAAGCAACCGGAGTGGTACGAGGTTCAGGAACGGGACGCTCGCCAGCATCCCTCCGGGATGCCTTGGTTTGTGGACGTGAGACCGGGGGTCGCGCAGAGCGCGACCGCCCGGCTAATGGCCATGAACCCTTCGGGTTCGTCGATCCCCGCGCGGATTGCCCCCGTTGCCCCCGTTGCCCCCGTTGCCCCCGTTGCCCCCGTTGCCCCCGTTGCCCCCGTTGCCCCCGTTGCCACCGTTGCCACCGTTGCCCCCGTTGCTCCCGTTGCTCCCGTTGCTCCGTTGCTCCGTTGCTCCGTTGCTCCGTTGGCACGATTGCCATTGCCTCGAGGGGCGGCCTTCTTTTCGCGGAAAAACAGGTTCCGGCCTGCGCGGATCGACCTCGATGAAAATCGAACGGTTCGGCTCGTTAAGAGCGGACCGCCGTAAAACCTGTGAGCGTTGCCCCCCCCACACACACGATCACGCCCGGGACATTCGCGCGCAATCATGCGGTCAGCCTGTCGCCCCTCCACGCGCACACGCTGACAGCTCCGAGGCTCGGCCCTCGGACGTGGCTCTTGATTTTCCACTCCTCCCGAGGGCTCCACCTTTGCCGAAGAAAAACGAGGGGCGAAAATTTCCCTAAGGAAGGAGGTGAAACAGGGTGCTTCCAAAAACATCCATGGAACATATTCCGCGAATGGAAACCCCCGCCCAGATCATTCCGCCTTTCTCCGATGCATCGGCCCCGTTCCCGATTCGGCGCCTCCCTCTCGCCAAGACGCCGGGTGCCGCTCCCGAAGGAATTCGCGAATCGGGGGCCAACGCACTGGACCAGGCAGGGTGTGGACAGGCCTCGTTTCCGGGACCTGGCGGGAGCCTTCCGACTTCATGGCGGAAACCTCGCAGGCGAGTGCATGCGTCGAGACACCTGATGCCGGGTCACGACCAGTCATCAAAACGCCATTCCCCTCCCCAATCCCACACCTCTCCCGCCAGTAAGCCTCGAACTTCACCGCAACCCGCCTACCCCCAACCATGAAACACACACTCCTCATTTGCCTCACCACGCTGCTCGCAGCCGCACTCAGGGCAGACGATACGCCCATCAAACACCGCTTCCTGTGTAGCGACTACTCCGGCGGGAAAGTCTGCATCGTCAACACCAAGGGCGACATCGAGTGGGAGTTCCCCGTCAAGATTCCACAGGACTGCTGGATGCTACCTAACGGGAACATTCTCTTTTCCCACCTCACCGGCGTGAAGGAGGTCACGATCGAAAAGAAGGTGGTGTGGGAATACCAAGGCCCTGCCGGCATCGAAATCCACGCCGCACAACCGCTACCCGACGGGAACGTGATGGTCGTCGAGTGCGGCACCAAGCGCATCATCGAGGTTGACCGCTCCGGGCGGATCGTGAAAGAGGTGCCGCTTCATCCCAACCCGAAGCTGAACGCCCACGGGCAATTCCGAGGCGGACGCAAGCTCGCCAACGGGAACTACGCCGTGCCATTTCTGAGTGAAAGAAAAGTCGTGGAGGTGGATGGGGAGGGCAACGTCGTGCGCGAAGTTCCAGTCCCGGGTAATCCCTGCTCCATCGTCGCGCTGCCCAATGGCAACTGGCTTGTGACCACTGGCGACGGGCATCAGGTTCTCGAAATCGCGCCCGACGGCAAGACGGTGTGGCAGCTCAAGGAAAACGATCTTCCCGAAAATCCGATTCGCTGGGCGATTGGTCCTCAGCGTCTGCCCAATGGCAACACCGTGTTCTGCAATTGGCTCGGCCACGGTCACATTGGCAAAAACCCACACATTTACGAAGTCACGCCCGAGAATAAGCTCGTCTGGTCCTTCGCGGACCACGCGCACTTCAAGGCCATCAGTCAGGTACAAATCCTCGACGAATCCGTCCTCGCCAAGCCTTGGGAAGTCGCGCGCTGATCGGGACGCAAAAATCAGGACACGAGGTTTTTGACCACGCGACCCTCGATGTCGCTCAGTCGGAAATAACGCCCCCCAAAGAGGTAAGTCAGATCCTCATGGCGAATTCCCAGCTGATGCTGCACCGTCGCCCAGAGGTCGTACACGCTTACGGGCTCTTCCACCGCGTGGTAGCCGAAGTCATCGGTGGCGCCGTGGATGTGCCCGCCCCTGAATCCGCCCCCGGCCACCCAGAGGCTGAATCCGTACGGATTGTGGTCTCGCCCGTTGCTGCCCTGGGCGAAGGGGGTGCGGCCGAATTCGCCACTGAAGATCACGATGGTGGACTCGAGGAGCCCGCGCGCCTTGAGATCGGTGAGCAGCGCTGCGATCGGTTGGTCCACTTGATACGCCATGTCCGCATGTCCCACCGCGAGGCTGCTGTGCTGGTCCCACGGATTGACGGCGGGGAAAGTCTTTTTGGAGCCCTGTAGGCAGCTCAGCTCGATGAAGCGCACGCCTCGCTCCACGAGGCGCCGCGCCGTAAGGCACTGACGCGCATAGGCCGCCTGTTCGGGGTTGGAGGAGTCGAGTCCGTACAGTTTGCGGGTCGCCTCGGATTCGCCGCGCAGATCGCAGACCTCCGGCACGGAGGACTGCATGCGGAAGGCGGTCTCGTAATTGCCGATAGCCGCGTCGATGGCGTCCTGCTGGCCCAGTCGGGCGTTGAAGCGCTGATCAAAGCGCCGCATGGCGGCGATTGCGGTGCGCTGGCCCTGTTCGGAATCGGCGGGTTTGAGATTGGGCAGGGACGGATCGCGATCCACCGAGAGAAAGGAGGGCTGATGCTGCGCAGGCAGGAACCCGTTGCTGTAGATGCCGGAACCGCCGATGGGATCCGTGGCGTTGCCACTTCGCAACACCACGTAGGCGGGGAGGTTCTGGTTCTCGCTGCCCAGACCGTAGGACATCCACGCGCCAGCAGAAGGATGCCCTTGGAAAGAGAAGCCGGAGTGGAAATGAAAGTTTCCCTGTGCGTGTTCGCTCGCCTTGCTCGTCATGGACCGCACCAGACACAGTTCGTCGGCCATTTGGGCGATGCACGGGAAAAGCTCGCTCACGGGCATCCCCGAGCGGCCATGGTTTTGAAAGGTCCAGGGAGAGGGCATGATGGTGCCCACGGAGTCGAACATGGTTGCCTTTACGGGCATCGGCATCGGCTTACCGGCCATCTCTTTCAGGAGCGGCTTGGGATCAAACGAGTCCACATGCGAGACTCCTCCGGACATGTAGCAAAGGATCACGCTGCGCGCCTTCGGGGCAAAGTGTGGCGCAATCGGACCGATGGCGGCGCGGGCGAGATGGCTCAGCCCGAGCCAGCCAAAGCCGAGGGAGGAGGTCTGCAGGAAGCGACGGCGGTTCATGGGAGGTAGATGAATTCCTTGAGGTTGAAGACGAGATGGGCGGTCTGGCGCAGAGCGGTTTCGGGCGGACTATTCCGGCAGCGTTCTTCGTAGTAGGCCCGCAGGGCTTCCACTTCCCCGGGCGCTTCCGGACGCGAGAAGGCGCGGTGTACCAGAGCACGAAGGGATTCCTCCAAAGGCGCCCCCTTGGACAGGACGTTGCGGGCGCCTTCCGTCCACTTCCCCGCTTGGTGCCAGACGAAGGGCGAGTTGAGCAGGGTGATCGCCTGACCGGGAGTGGTGCTCACATCCCGGCTGCCCCGCGTCGTGTTAGGCATCGGAACGTCAAAGGACGCGAACAGGGCGTTCTGTCCCTCCCGCTTGGTCTGGACGTAGAGACCACGCCGGCGGTCCTCGGGAGGAGCCGCATTCAACGGCGTGCTGGGACCGTACATCGCAGGGTCCAGTGCCCCGGACACGGAAAGCAGGTGATCGCGGATGATTTCGGCATCCATCCGGCGGACGGGGGCGCGGGTCAGGTACCGGTTGGAGGCGTCCCTTTCGAGCAGTGTGGAGGTGGGCTGACTGCTGAGGCGGAAGGTGCGGGTGGAGAGTAGGTAGCGGATGTTATCCTTGAGATCGAAACCGGTGCGGATGAGGCGGGAGGCGAGATGGTCGAGCAGTTCGGGGTGGGAGGGCTGCTGTCCGGTGCGCCCGAAGTTGTCGGGGGTGGAGACCAGGCCGCGCCCGAATACGTGATGCCAGAGGCGGTTGGCGATGACGCGCGCGAAGAGGGGGTTGTTCGGGCGGGTGAGTTCGCGAGCCAGCTCAAGGCGGCCGGACCCGTGCTCGGGGGCGAAAGGTTTGCCTCCGAGCGCGCTCAGGAAGGCGCGGGCAACGGGTTCGGTCGGTTTCTGGATGTTCCCGCGAGCGTAAAGTGGTTGGTCGAATCCGGGGCCCTCGATCACGCCGGGTGCGGATCGGTTGGAGACATCCACAAACGCGTCTTCCTGCGTGCGGAATCGCTGGAGTGCCTCTTTTGCAGAGGGGTTGAGCGAGGCGGTGTCTCCGCGGACGAGCCGGGAAGCGAGACAGTCGGAGAGGAAAAGGGCGTCCTCATCGGTGAAGTCGGGAGTCTGCCAGCGCTCGAGCACGCGCGTGATTGCCTGTGCGTACCGGTTGGCCAGTTCCTCTTCATTTCCCGGAGCCGGTTCCTGCTGGAGGGTGAGCAGCGGAGTCAGGGAGAAGTGCTCAGGAGTAATGGCGTCCTTTGGATTCTTGAGCAGACGCACCTCGGAGAGATGAAACCACGATCCCCGGTTGGATTTTCCAAGGTCGCGTCCGAAACGAACCGTGGAGCCCTGACCCCTGCTGGTGCGTGTCTGGGCCGTACTGATGTGAAGATATCCCCGGTTTCCCTTCCAGAAGCTGGTTGGGCGGTTGAACCATTCCGGCGTACCGTCCTCCCCTGCAGCGCTTTGTTTGTAAGAAAAGCCGTCCATCGGAAAGTTTTCCGACGCAAGTCGGGCCACGGCTCCCCCCGCTCCGGCCCACCGTACGGCCATCGCCCCATCCGGAATGGGAAGGTCGCGGGAGGTCAGCGTGGCCTGTTCCCGGGAGGTAGTTTCGGCCGAAAAGAGGCCCGAGGGAAGAATGCTCAGCACCGCCTCCGAATCGGAAAGGCCCAGCCCCAGCTCCCCGGCAGGCCGGGGCGTGAGCCGTCCGTCTGCGACCTGCCAGTCCGAAGGAACGCCCTTGCGCAGATCCCATTGGAGGGCTGTCACCTCGGCGTTGCGTTTTGAGGTCCTCGCGCTGCGGGTTACGAGGTTCTGAAGATGCCCGGCCCAGCGCTTCGCCATGTCCGGCTGGGTGCGCCATTCCAGCCACGGGTAGAGCAGATCGGTCTCGGCAACGCGGGTCGGTTCCGGACTTCTTGGATCCTTCTTCCTCTGGTCAGCGGCTTCAGCGCGCTTCTTTTCCCAGTCCTGCAATCGTTGGAGCACGGCGGCCGGGGCGTTGTCCTCCAGCCAGAATGCCTTCAGCGCCACCGCGAGGTCGCCGCGCGCCTTTTGGAGGTCGGCACGCGCCGAATCAAGAGCGGCTGGGTGAAGCAGGGGACGCTGCGCGGGACGCGAACTGGCGAAGATACCAAACAGGGCGTAGTAGTCGTTCTGGCTGATGGCGTCGAATTTGTGATCGTGGCATCGGGCGCAGGAGACGGTCAGGCCGAGGGTGGCTTTGGTGACCACGTCGATCTGGTTGTCGGTAAATTTGACCAGCTCGTCGAGTGCGTCCACAGGGAAGAACCCGTGTTCGACGAACCGGAAATGGGCGAGCCCGATGCGGGATTCCACGAAGCGGCCGGTCGGGTCGAGGCGCGGTTTTTCGAGCAGATCGCCGGCGAGGTGTTCCCGCACGAGCTGATCGTAGGGGATGTTGGCGTTGAGCGCTCGGATGAGGTAGTCGCGGTATTCGAAGGCGTTGGGAACCACGGGGTCGCCCTGTCCGCCGTGGCCCTCGGAGTAGCGGAACCAGTCCATCCAGTGGCGGGCCCAGCGTTCGCCGAATTGCGGGGAGGCGAGGAGCGAGTCGATGAGCGCGGCCGGTTCTTCGGAGCCGAGTTGGGGAGCCGGCAATCCGGTGAGCACGTAGTGCAGGCGGCGACGGACCGTAAACGGATCCGCATCGGGGACGGGAGAGAGGCCTGCACGGATCTGGGCTGCGCGCACGAACTGGTCCACAGGATGGCTGGAAAAGCCCAGATCGGCGCTGGGAACGGGCGGATCAGAGATGGGCTGGAAGCTCCACCACTGGGCGCGGCGTCTGGAGATGGCGGCCCAGTCGGTGTCTGAGGCGAGCTGCTGGGAGGTGGGCGGCGTATCGCGGGGATCGGGGGCGCCCATGGCGATCCAGCGGGTGAAGTCGGCGATCGTCTGCGGATCGAGCTTGGCGCCGGCCTTGGGCATTTTGAGATCCGGCTCCTCATGCCGAATGGTTTTCAGAAAGAGGCTCTCCTCAGGTTTGCCCGGCACAATGATGTCTCCGGAATCGCCCCCCTTCTGCCAGCCCGCACGCGTATCGAGCAAGAGGCCGCCCTTGGCCTTCGTGGCGGTGGAGTGGCACTCGTAGCACTCCTGAGCCAAGACGGGCCTGATGCGACTTTCAAAAAAGGCAACGCCCTCCTCGGCGCTGGCCGCGCCGGCAACATTGGCGTCGGTGGAGAGAAGTAAAACCAGCAGAGCAGCCCATCCGAGGGAAGCACGAGGATTCATAGACGAAGGCGAGCTTCAATTTGGCGGGCGGCTTCCCGGACCCTCTGCCCGACCTTTTCAAAGTCGGCCTCGGGCAGGCGCGCCAGGGGAGCGATAGTGGTGACGGCGCCGACCGGGTTGCCATACTCGTCCAGAATCGGAGCGGCGACGCAGTGGATCCCCTCGATCCCCTCGGCCCGATCGACGGCGAACCCGACCACGCGAGCGATCGCCAACTCTCGCTCGAGGTCTTTGCGGCGGCTGAGCGTGGTGGGGGTGAAAGATTTGAGAGGGCGCCCCGCAAACCACTGGTTGCGCTGGGCCTCGCTCCAGGACGCCAGGATGGCCTTGCCCGGAGCACTCGAATAGAGGGGGCAGCGCATCCCGATCCGGCCGGTGACCTGGAGAGGGTGGATACCCTGAAATTGCTCGAGGATGAGCGCCTTCCCCCCCGATTCGATAAGGAGTTGGACAGTCTCGCCGAGATCGTCGCGGAGGCTGCGCAGCGCTTCCTGTGCGCAGACGACGAGGCTTTTGTCCCCGACCTTGGGGCGGGAGAGGTCAAGAAGGCGGTTGGACAGGGCGTAACGTTTGTCGTCCTCACGCTGCACGGCGTAGCCCATGAGGGCGAGGGTTTTGAGGATCCGGAAGACGAGGTTGCCAGTGATGCCGGAAAGACGGGTCGCCTCGGCAGAAGAAAGGCCGGCGGGATGTGCGGCAAGAAGATCGAGCAGTGCCAGGGTTTTGGCACCGGTGGGCGAAGGGAATGAGTCGAAGTCCGCAGGCGGAGAACCCGCAGAGCCACTCTTATATGAGATCGTCATATCATATACGATCTCCAAACGCGCCCGATCTTAGTCCCGATTGCGACCGGAAGCCCTCTGGAGTGCACCCGCTGGAACGTCCCGCACTTTCTCTGCACCGCCGTCCGGCGCAGCCTCCCTGAGGCCTACACCCCTGCCGCCACGCACCTCTCCCTCAGCATCCGCTCCAGTTCGCGATGGTGAACCTTTCCCGACCCGAGCAGCGGAATCTGCGGCACCGCAACTACTCGAGCGGGCACACTCAGGTTGGTCATTCCTTTTGCCCGCAGCGCAGCCCGCACCTCTTCGCGGGTCAACCTCTCGCAGTTGCTGACAGCCACGAGCAACTCGCCCTTGTCTTCATCCGGCTCCGCTACCACGGCAACCATACAGCGCGGTCCGTGCTGGGGAAAAGCCCCAGCCAGAGCCTCTTCCACCGCCGTCAAACTCACCATCTCACCACTCACTTTGGCAAAGCGCTTCAACCTGCCCAGCACGTACACAAAACCGTCCTCATCCACCCGCGCAATGTCTCCCGTGTCGTACCAGCCCTCCACCAGCCCGCTCTTTCCAGGACCGCCCCCGCCCCAATAACCGTCCATCACGTTCGGACCGCGCACCCACAAACGCCCGCCCTCGGCCACGCCCTCCACCGCCTCCAATCGATACTCCATTCCAGGCAGCAGCCGGCCTGTAGAACCCGGCCGCAACGCTACTGGCACATTCACACTCACGGCCGGCCCGCATTCCGTTGCACCATACCCCTCCAAAATCCGGACCCCAAACTGCCCGGACCACGTGCTCACCGTGGACTGCTGCACTTTTTCCGCCGCAGCAAAAAGAAGTCGCAGTGTCCGGAAGTCATACGGGTTTGCACGCCGGGCATACCCGTTGAGAAAGGTGTTTGTGCTCAGAAAAACCGTGCAGTTCTTCTCGTAGATAGCATTCGGAATCATCCGGTAGTGCAGAGGCGAGGGATAAAGAAAGACGTAGGAGCCCCGCACCAATCCCAGCAGCGTTCCCACCGTCAGTCCGAAACTGTGAAAGAGTGGCAACGCATTCAAAATACGGTCCGTATCATTCAGATCCGTGACGGCAAGCATCTGGCGGATATTGGCGAGGATGTTGCGATGCGAAAGCGGAACCGCTTTCGGCGTTCCCTCGGAACCGCTCGTGAACAAAAGGACGGCGCTATCTGCGGGTTGAGCCGGGGAAGCGAGCAGGCGCCCTGGCCGGAAGGAAAACAGCGCGGCTCCCAACAGCTTATCTCCCCACGTCGTGCGCTTCCGCAAATCCTCCAGAAACAGGACCGTGATTCCCTCCGCCAATAGCGGCGCCAGGTCCAAACGCGCCTTGTCCACAAACACGCGCGAGGTGATGACCCGGCGCACTCCGGACGCTTTGCAACACCCAGCCGCGACGAGCATTCCGCTCGAAAAATTCAACACCGCCGGGACTTCTCCGCGCATCCACAGGGCCATCAGGACCACGGGTGTCGCACACCCATTCGGAAGCAACACCCCCACCGGACTTCCATCCTTCACCCACTCGCTTCGCAAACGACGTGCGAGCACCCCTGCGGAGACGACCCACTTCCGGTAGCTCATTGGCTTGCGCCTGGCATCCTCCATCGACACAAACCCCGGACGCGAACGGGCCGTTTCCAACAACGCCTCGGGAAGCGTTCCCGCGCCCAGCCGCATCTCCACCTCAAACTGTTGCTCCACCATGCGTCCGCGCAACCAGTCCGTCAGCATTGTCCGCTGGCGCGCCCCGGACACATGTGGCTGCCTCACGGGATCCTGGACGGAGCTGAAATGCGCGCTCACTCGCGGTAACCAAAACCGTTTCCCCGGATTCCGCGACCAGCGCATCCGTTCCGCCCCGCGCAGGTAGCAGGTCACCACTCGGGCAGGCGTCTTTGCCAGCAGGAATCCCGTGCCCTCGAACAGCTTCATCAGCGAACCCGTAAACGTGATCTGCCCTTCGGCAAACAGCACCAAGCGCCCTCCCTGCCTCAGGTGCTCAGCCATGTGCCGAGTCGCATAAGGCGAGGCCGGATCAATCGGGAAAGTCCTCCCATTCCGCATCAAAATGCGGTGCAGAGCCGAAGTGTCTGCCACCACGCTCGACACCACAAATTTCCACTCCTTGTCCAACAAGACGCCGAGGAAGAGCCAATCCAGCCAAGAGACATGATTCGGAATGAGGAGCACTGGTCCCTTCGCTCGCAGGGACTCGACTCCATACGCACGAAATCCAAACAACAGACGGAGGAGCATTCGAAGGAGGCGTTTCATGATGGGTGGTGTCTGGGTGCCTTCCCCTATTTTGAGGAGAGGCGCCGAATCCCCCCACGATACCGTCCCCGACTCCACCTCCGTGAATTGATAAGCCGCGAGAGCCCATCGAGTTTTTCAATGCTCCGGCCCCAGATCACACTGGAAGAGATTGGAGGAAATCCGCTCCTCGCCGAAGCGGCGCCAGAGAATCACCTCGTCCCATCCCTCGCCGACCCGCCCACTTCAAGGACAGCATCCTGATCCCCCTAGCGCGCATGACGTGTGCGATTTCCCGACATTTCCCAGGAAGTGTTCGGACTCCGATTTCACCATCTCGCCATTTCTCCCACCCAAAGGAGGGCGATTCATCGACAAGCACTGCACACGCCTCTGCGGATTGACTATCGACGCCTCCCGTCGCTCAACGGTCTCCATCCGACTATTCCCGCCAGACCTCTGCGGTGAGAGGGAGTTCATTGAGCTCCGCACGTGCCTCACGCCACTTGGGGTAATGGCGAGTGAGTAACGCCACAAAATCGTCGTTATGTGTGGGCACCCGCAGGTGAATCAGTTCGTGAACCACCACGTATTCCAGAAGATCCTTGGGTTTCTTGGAAAGCTCGGTGTTCAGGCGGATATGACCTCGCCGATGATGACACGACCCCCATTTGGTCTTCATTCGTCGCAAAAAAACACCCGACACCGACACCCCCAACCGCGCTGCCCACTTCTCGATCAATGGAGGCACGGCTTCGCGCAGCAACGTCTTGTACCATTCGTGCATCACGGCCGCCCGCTTCGCCACGTCACTCCCCGGGCGGACACTCAACGTGATTCGTCGGTGACTCATTCTCACGCTCGGTTTGGCATTCCGTTCCTCCACGCTCAGCAAATAACGGCGTCCCCAGACCTGATGACTCTCCCTTTCCACAAACTGCCGGGGTGTTTCACGCGCCTGGTGCTGCAATTTCTCCTGCTGCTTGCGTATCCATCCAAGCCTCGACGCCGCATAGGCACGGGCAACCTCCAGACGTGTTCCCGTCGGTGCTACCAGCGTGACACGCCCATCCGGTGGGTGGACTGACAGGTGAATATGCTTCACCGCTTTCCGGGTCAGCGTGATGCACAGCGGCCCGAGTTGAAGGGGTTCCGCCATCAGTAGCCGGGCTGATTTTTGATGATCTCAAACAGCGCCTTTGTGGCCTCACGATCCCGATCCAAGATGGGAAAGAGTGCGTTCAAGACTTGGCGCTC
This sequence comes from Verrucomicrobiota bacterium, assembly GCA_037975925.1. Taxonomy (GTDB): domain Bacteria; phylum Verrucomicrobiota; class Verrucomicrobiia; order Chthoniobacterales; family Chthoniobacteraceae; genus Chth-196. Next base: position 15,037 of record JBANFR010000016.1, on the reverse strand, counting down.
CCTCGTCTCGTCGCCCTTCCAGTCAGCCGGTGCCTGCTCCCGCACCACCGAGTCAATCTTCAGAGCGAGTTCCGCTCTCTCTTCCTCATCCATAGGGTAACGGAACGTGGATGTGGGGATGGAATCCAGATTGTTGAAAAGAACCATGGCCGCCGGCTTTCCGGCCAGGATCGAGGGCACTCCTGCCTCGGGCTGTTTGCGCTCCAGCCGCCTTACCAAAGCTTCGGCGTTCCTGAGAAAAGCCTCGTACTCCGCAACGCTCTCCCGGCTTTGCTGAATCAAATCTTCCAGGAGCTTCGACATCTCGTCGTAAAACTTCGGGTCGCGGAGATGCTCCCTTGTGATTGTTTTGCGGATATTGTTGATGATTCCCGACGCGATCGCGTTTTTCGAAAGCTTACCTTTCTCATTCAACTGCTTCGCGATGGTGTCGTGGATCCCTGTCTTGATAATGAGATCCGTCAGCGATAACTCCGCAAGATTACCAAGGGGCGTCGCACTGTCCGCTTGGAGGTACGTATTGATCAGGTGCCGCATATCCGCCTCGTAAGGCTTAATGTCGAGCTCCTCACCGGAGTGCCGCTTAATCGCTTCACGGATGTCGTTGTAAAACTCAACCTCCTGCCGGATCTGGTCCGCCTCGGCCTCTGAAAAACCTGCATCCGTCAAATCCCGGGCAATTGCTGCAAACGCACGCACCAACGTCGCAACAGATTTGTAGAACGATACCCGTAGCGGCTCGGTTTGATCCAAGGCCTCCGGATCACTTGCGTTGCCACAAAAGTAGTGGAGGAACTGTTCCATCTCCCGTGGCCGCAAAACTGGTTCGCACAGGTAATGGATTGCTTCTCTCGCTCTCGCCAACTGTTTGCGTCCTTCCTCAAGCCAGTTCTTGAGGTGGACGTTGTTCTCGCCGGTGCCACCTTCATCGATATCCAGCTCGTCGGAACTATAAACAGCGATGGCCTCCTGCACCTGACCGAACAATTCCTTGAAATCGACGATGTACCCGTAGTCCTTGTCGTCGCCATCCAGACGGTTTGTCCGGCAGATGGCCTGAAACAGATTGTGATCGCGCAGCTCGTTATCGAGGTAAATGTAGCTGCAAGACGGAGCGTCAAACCCTGTCAGAAGTTTGCTCACCACGATCAACAATTTGAGATTCGCAGGTTCCTCGATGAACCGACGCTTGGTTTCAGTTTCGTAGGCCTTCGTCGCCTCTCCATTCTTCAATACGTATTTTGAGTACGTATCGAACTTGTAACGCTCGTCGCTGTTGGCTGGTTCACGAGCAATGGCACTGGGATTGGGTTCGTAGGAAGTGATGATTCCGCAGTACTGCCCAAACGACGTATTTTGAAAGAGCCGGAAATAGTGACATGCGTCGTAGATCGAGGCTGCGACCAGGATTGCCGTGCCCCGGTCATTGTTGAGTCGAGCCTTCAGGCTGAAGTCCTCGATGATGCTGGCAATGATGCGTTGCTTGCGTTCCGCCGCGCTCATCAGCTCTTCCATGGTTGCCCAGCGTTTGCGGAGCGCCGACTTCTGAAAGTTATTGAGACCTTTGGTCTTTTGTTCGAACCAAGCGTCAATGGCGGTGCGGGAGGTTAAGCGCTGGGGCACATCCCGAGCCTCGTATTTGAGGTCCAGCACCACTTTATCCTCCACCGCCTGATGGAATTTATACGTGTGGATGTAGGTGCCGAATACATCACGCGTCATCTGTTTATCTTTCCGGAGCAGCGGGGTGCCGGTGAATCCAATGAAGATGCCGGTCTCCAGCCAACGCTTCATCTGCCTGTTCATATCGCCGCCCTGAGTCCGGTGGCATTCGTCCACGAATACGTAGAACCGTCCTTGGATCCGTGGTGAGGCGCTTTTGAGGTCTGGCTCAAATTTGTGAATCAACGCACAGAGCAGACGCGGTTTCGCCTCTCCCAGCTTTGTCACGAACTCAGCCCGTGAAGTAATACGCGGTGAAGGAGAGTCTGCGCCAATCACCCCGGCGTTTTTCATCACACCCTCGATCTGTTTATCGAGTTCGTCCCGGTCCGTAATAATCAGGATCCTGGCCTCGGAGTCGTATTCGAGCAGCCACTTGGCAAGCAACACCATCAGGATGCTTTTGCCGCTCCCTTGTGTGTGCCAGATCACGCCGCCTTGTTTTTCGCTGATACGTTCTTGTGCTGCTTTAACGCCAAAAAACTGGTGCGGACGCGGCACCTTCTTTTGACCTCCGTCGAACAGGACAAAGTTGCGCAGGATGTCGAGTAACCGGGCCTTGTTACAGAGCTGCGCCAATGGCCGGTCCAACAACGATCCGGACTTCAACATCGCGCTGTCCACGGTTTGGACACCGGCCTCGTCTTTCCATTCCACGAAGAATTTCTCAGGCGTCCCGGTGGTGCCGTAGCGCAATCCCTGCGAGTCGTTTCCTGCCAGGACGAGTTGCACCGTACTGAAGAAACTCTGGTTAAAGATGGGTTCCTGATTCGTGATGAGTTGCCGGACACCGTCACCGATCTCGACCGAGCCGCGTTTGAGTTCAATGACCCCGACGGCAATGCCATTTAGGTAAATGACAAGGTCGGGACGTCGCTCATGGCCACCCCGTAAGGTGACCTCTTCGACGAGTGCGAAATCGTTGCTCTCGGCTTCTGACCAATCCACGAGGTGGACCGTCTCGTGCGCCTGCCCAATTGCGGTCTGCACTGGCACACCGTAACGGAGCAGTTGGTAGGTACGGAGATTGGCTTGGTAAAGGGTGACGCCTGTCGAGTCAGCAGCGGCTTCGAGTTTTTGGAGTGCTGCTGAAATCTGGGCGGTTGAGTAACCTCGTGAAGTCAGGTTTGCCCGGAGCAGTTCGGGTTCAACGGGACGGTTGTTCGCACGTTTGCTCCATTCGCCGAGGTAACGGTAACCGAGGTGGTCCGTCCGGTCCTTGTCGGTGAACAATGAGACCACCCGTTGCTGGGTGGTGCGTTCGGAGCGGGGCAGCGTACTCATTGTTTGATCTCCCAGTGGCCGCCTTTATCTGGACCTACCCGGTGAATACGGCCTTCGGCTTTCAATTTAGAGAGATGCTTTTCAATAGTACGTGACGTCAACCCAAGTTGATTCGCAATGCTTTGCGCCGCAACTGAAGGGTCTCTCCGAATGATCGCGATGATTTTCTCCGAACTTTTCTCCGAACTTTTCTCCGAACTTTTCTCCGAACTTTTCTGGGTAGTTTCTACCGAAGTTTTCGGTTCAATCGGCTCCTTCTTCGTCCCTCTGATGAGATCGAGATAAACCGACGACGCACGGAATGTGACCATCAACCCCGACATACTCGAGTCAAACTCTGGTGCCGCAATTCCGTGAGTAACACAGGCAGCCCCGATCTTTTCAATCCCGCGCCCCCACGACTCAATATGCCCGGACAAGAAAAACGCATTCGCAATCAGCGGATTGTAGGGCTTTGAGGGGTGCTTTCCCAAAAGCCGCTCCAGCGTCCAAGATTCCGGCAACTCTCCCGGGTTCCATAGAACAAGGTGATCTTCATACACGCTGATCTGGATCGGGATACCGCTCCCATAATCCTTGTGGACTACCGCATTCAAAAGGGCCTCCCGCAGACCGGCCTCTGGAAACGGATAACTCTCAATCCGTTGTAACCTTTCGTACCGAATCGAGGCCTTCAGGTACTTAAGATAAACAAGCTCAAGGACTGTCTCCACCTGCTCAAACAAGTTCCCCCGCACCAAGTCCTGATACCGGAGATCGTGGTTGTTCACGAAGAAGCCCACCTTGATATAGGCCCCGGTGAACCACCGTTCAGGATCCTCACTAAACAACAGCGCAGCCGCCCGCTTGACACACTCACCCTCTGTGAGTTGGAGCTTCTCTAACAACGTCTCCAAACTCTCTCCCGCGACACTCGGATCCAGCCTCCCGAACTTGATCCCTTTGTCCTTAAATTTTTGGACCGTCTCCGGCTTGCAATCCGCAACTCGAAAGCCGGGCAACGGCACATCGTCCCAATTCCTGCCCAAGGTCCGAAGCATGAACTTCTGTAACGCCGCTCCCTTGAGTTCCTGTTTTGTGCTCCCGCTCCGGTAATGGTACTCGCCCCGGTAACTGATCGGACTCGGGTATGGTTCCACCACGATCTCCAGCCAGTCGAGGCCATCTTGTGAATGAAGATTTACATCCACGACGATGCCGAGGATATCGCGCACCTTGTTTGGGATCTCTACCAGCAACCGAGTGGCATCCGGCAAACCCACCACTTCACCTTGGTCATTTTTCCCGATGTGAAGTGTTCCGCCCTGAGCGTTGGCAAAGCCGCAGACCCAGCGCAGATATTCGTCGCGCCACGTCTGTTTCCACTCGGTGTTCTGGTTCTCTTTCATCCCAACCGGATCCTCCCGGTGAGCAGTTCCTGCATCATGCCTTGCTTGAGCGCACGCGTCTTCTCCCGCCGCTCCTCCAACGCCGCAAGCTCCGCGTCCATATCCGAAAGCACACCAGCGATGGCGGTTTGCTCGTGAAGAGGAGGAACCGGAATCTCGGTCTTTTTTGCTCCAGAAATGGTGTACGTTCCAACGGTCGTTCCTGCCGATCCATCAGTAATCTGCTTCATCACCACATTGGTCAAATATAACTGCCGAAGAAACTCCGCAGAGACCGATCCGCGAATCTTGAACCAAATTATATTTCCATCCTTAAAGTAAAACTCTTCTTCATTCCGGACGACGTAGACTTTGCCCAACGTTCCAACACCGGTAACCAACATGTCTCCGACTTCCGGAACGCCATGAGCTGTTCGGAATGAGTCATATAAGGCTCTACTGACAAACAGTTCGTTATCTACGCGCCCCGTTTCACCTAGTACGGCCAGCTCTCTGGCACGGTAAAAGGGGATCCCTTCAGATTTCCACTCACTTTGGAAAACGCGTTTGCTAGATGTTATTTCAAAGAGTTCCCCCAGCTTCTTCGTGACCCACTCGCCGTGAAAGCCTGGGAGGCGCGTTTGGCCGGTGAGGAGCTGCTGCATGGCGGCCTGTTTGAGGTCACGCTTCTTCGCGATGAGCCGATCCAGCGCCCCAAGCAACCCGTCCACATCACTCAGCGCCGAGGCGATCGCTCGCTGCTCGGGGAGAGGAGGGAGCGCCACTGGCAATTTATGCAATACGCCTCCTTTAATGCCCTTTGCTGTACTTCCCGAAGAGTGGTCGTCCAATATTTGCTGGAATCGATCAGACAAGAAATAGTGCTTCAGGTAAGTCGATGAAAGATCATCAATTTTTGGACGATATTTGATAATCCGCTGAGCGAGTGCTACATCTTCGCGATCAATTTGAGCAACATTTCCCAGTGGTGCTTCGGTCGTTATCAGAACGTCACCGATCCTGGGCTTACCTCGGCGCATGATTTGGTCGTAGAGAGCAGAAGGCACATACTCCTGTGAATCCACGTAATCTATGAATCCCTTTCTCACGTTGCGTGCTGTCACAAGAAAAGTGCCGCTTTGGGTTTTGGGCGGCGTTTTACCGCGATAGTCAGCGTAGTCGCAACAATCGATGATCGAGGTCACCTCCCAATCCTCCGGAATCACCCCGATCTCGGTTTGTTTATAGCCCGGTTTCATAACGATTCCCCTTCCTCGGAGGCTTCTTGCAGGGTTAGCTCTAACTCGCGTCGGAGCTCTTCGCGGTTGGGCAGGTAGAGCTGGTATTTCTGGACGAACAGTTGGCTATTCATCTGGTAGGTCGCGTACTCCACAAGTAACTCGTCTTTGTGGCGCGTCAGAATGATACCGATGGGCGGGTTGTCGCCTTCGGCATTCTCCTCGGCTGCAAAATAACCCAAGTACAGGTTCATTTGTCCGATATCGTGGTGCTCAACTTCGTTGATTCTAAGGTCAATGAGCACAAAACAGCGCAGGATGCGGTGGTAAAAAACCAAATCGACACGGTACGGGGTGTTGTTGATCGGGACGCGGTACTGTCGACCGACGAAGGTGAATCCCTTGCCGAGCTCCAAAAGGAAGGGTTGGAGATGGTCACAGAGCCGGGTCTCCAGATCTTTTTCACTCAGGGCGTACGGCTCAGGGATCTTAAGAAACTCAAACACGAACGGATCACGCAAAAGATCCGAAGGCTGGGCCACAAGCTGCCCTTGTTTGGCGAGTTGGAGAACGGCCTCTTTATCCTTTCCAGCGGCTAGCCGGAGGAAAAGGGACGACTTTATTTGCCGTTGAAGCTCAGGAACCGACCATTTTTCCCGAATGGCTTGCTGTTCATAAAAGCTGCGTTCCAGAGGGTCATCCAACTTCAATAGCTCAACGAAATGAGACCAACTCAAAAGGTGCGAAGGCTTCGCAGCTTTTGGATAGGTGAGATAAAATTGTCTGATCCGGATGACGTTACTCCGGCTAAAACCCTTGCCGTGGCGCAGAGTCAGATCGCGGCTGAGATTTTTGATGAGGTTCTTACCGTACTCGGCCCGGGCTTTTCCGCCCTGTTCAAACTCCACAATGTCGTGTCCGATTTGCCAGTACGTTTCGGTGAGGTGAACGTTGACCGCTTGAGTCGCCCGCACCTGTCCCGCGACGTAGACCTCGGAGATGCGTCCAAGGAGAGCGTTATATGCGGGTTCCGCAGTGATTTCGTGACTCATAAGCCTGGATTTAAAAACGTGGCAGACTGGTCCGACAGTGTCGGACCAATTGGTCAGACACCGTCTGACAAATCTTCTGATTTTCAACCGACAGTGTCGGTTGAATTCGGGCGGTCTGGGCCCTCGCCGCCAACGGGTTCATTTCTGTCTGCCCCAATTGATCGAAGTTCATCGGTACGCTCATAACCGGACCCCCATTTTCCTGAGGTGTTCATCCACCCGTGCCGAGAGGGTGGCGACTTCGTCCACGATTTGTGGAAGAGGCGACGCATACCGTTCGGCCAATACCCGGATCCGGCTCGTGAGTGTCTGGGAAACCCGATCCAACTCGCCCTGCACCGCCACTGACAGATGCGCCAGCCACTTGTGCTCCACCACAAGCGAGAGAACATCGGCTTCGGTAAGTTTCGGGTAATACGCGTAAGCCACTGAATCGAGCGCGGCCTCGGCGTCTTTGATGAGCCGTTTGAGGGCGGATTCTTTGTCACTTAACACCAGCCATTGTTTGAGAATGGCGACCTCGTCCTCGGCGTCTTTGTCCCCTTTGATTTCCTTGAGACGGGCATTGATCTCGCCCTTGGCTATTTTGTCCAACGCACCGAAGACACCTTCTTCTCCCCCGTGTTCTTCTTCGAGCTCGGTAATGCTGGCCGTAGTCGCCTCCAACTCTGCCTGCTGTGCCTCAATGTCGGCTTGTTCCTTTGCAAAGAACCGCGAGACGAGGAGCGACTTGGGGACGAGATCGCAGGTCCAGCCTTTATCCTTCGTTTTGCCCTTCTTATCGGTCTCCAGAATCCGCGTTGTCTTTGCCACCCAGCCATCCGCCGCGATCAGGTAACAATCGTCCTGCATCGTCTCTGCCCAATAATCCAGGAGGTGCTGATAGATATCGTAAGCGTCCACCAACTTCGCTTCGCGGAAGGTGACGAGCAGATCTTCTGCGATGGTTTCGATGAGGGTTTTGGGATGGCTTTCCTTGGTGAACGCCTGAAGACGCGGCTTGTTTCCATTCACCCACTTCGCAAAGAGCTCGGTAAATGTGGCGTTGAATGACGTAAACTCAGCGTGCCCCAGGATGGCCGCCTTCACTTCCCCCAACGGAATCTTCAGGCGGGCATACCCCGGTCGCGCTTCTTCAAACAACGCCGCGCGAACATTGGGAAGCACCTGCCAATAGGCAGATAAAGCGTCGATGTCCCGTGTGGGTATCCCACCAAATAAATGACCATCGATGTCCTGAAGGTCCTCCGGCTCCGTGCTGTCGATGTAACGGGGAAGGTTGAGGTTGTAGTCGTTTTTAGGATCGGCGATCTCGTCGATAGAGACCATCCGTCCGTAACGCGGGGTATCGAGTGTGTTGGTGAAGGTGTCGACGATCTTGTGGATATCGCGTTCACGGAGACGGTTTTTGTTCCCGTCCTTGATGAAGTGTTTGGAGGCGTCGATGAGGAAGATACCTTTGCGCTCGGCGGCGTTCTCTTTATCCAGTACCAAAATACAGGCAGGGATACCGGTGCCATAAAAGAGATTGGCTGGAAGTCCAATGATGCCTTTGAGGTACCCGGATTTTACCAACTGCTGACGAATGACGCCCTCGGCACCACCACGGAAGAGTACCCCGTGCGGAAGAATACAGGCCGCTTTGCCGTTACTCTTCATCGAACGGATGATGTGCAGCAAATAGGCGTAATCACCCTGTTTGGCCGGCGGTTCACCCCAGCCGAAGCGTTGGTAACGATCCTGACTGGGCGTGATGCCAGTGGACCACGCTTTGTCTGAAAAGGGAGGATTGGCGACGACGTAATCGTAGGTGCGGAGCTGTTCCGCGTCCTTGAACTTGGGATCAGAGAGCGTGTTGCCTGAAAGGATGTTCGCCGTGGGAAAGTCGTGGAGAATCATGTTCATCCGGGCGAGACCGGCTGTTGTGACGTCCTTCTCCTGACCTTCCAGCGTGATGTGTTTTCCAGCTTCAGCGGCGATCTTCAGCAACAGAGAGCCCGAACCGCAGGTGGGATCGTAAGCGGTGGTCGAGGCTTTGGCGGACTCCGGCGAGATCCCGATGACCTTGGCGATGACCCGGCTGACTTCGGACGGGGTATAAAACTGGCCCTTGCTCTTGCCGCTCTCCGTGGCGAAGTGCCGCATGAGGTATTCATAGGCGTCGCCCAGGATGTCGTCGTGTTCGGCGCGGTTCTGGGAGAAGTCGAGTTCGGGCTTCTGGAAGATGGCGACCAGATTGGAGAGTCGATCGACCATGGCCTGACCTTCCCCGAGTTTGTTGGGGTCGTTGAAGTCAGGGAAATCGCTTCGAGCCAGACGGGTATTGGCGTCGATGAGCGGCTGGATGATCTGGGTGTTAATTTTGTCACCGATGTCGGGCTTCCCTTTGAGCGCGACCATGTCCTTAAAACTGGCCCCTGCCGGGATCGTCACGGGGGGAGCGAAGTCATCGGAGTCCCCGTATTTGTCGGAGACGTATTTGATGAAAAGCATGAACAGGACGTAGTCCTTGTACTGACTAGCATCCATGCCGCCGCGTAATTCGTCGCAGGAAGCCCAGAGGGAGGAATAGAGAGCGGATTTTTTGAGAGCCATGGGTGGTCGAAAGAGGAGAACAGAGGGAGGTGGGAAGCGGGGGAGGGAGGGAGTCTACCATGAGGGGGTAGGACATCCGTAGGGGTACCCCCAAGAGAAAATTCCATCTGAGAAAAACCGTGAGGCTCCGAATCATTCGGCGGGCCAGAACGCACACGACAATCGCAAACTTGCAGGCCCCGACCAAGCCCACGCCGAGGTAGAGCGAGGCCTCCGTGGCCCGAGAATTTGGACCATGATTTGGAAAATCAAAGATCGGGAGTGCGATGCAGAGCCTCCCCGGGAACGAGGCTTCAGCCTCAGGAAGCGGGATCGGTGATGCAGCCGCTTGCGGTCTCAATCGGGAAGTTTTGCAAAGTCATGGCGCCCGTGCTCACCACTGCGCTCCTCCGTCAAATTGCCCCACTCCGCATTTACCTCCCATCACCCTCGCGCTTATTGGGAGACTCAAACCACTGCGAATGAACAAATATCGTATTCACATACGTATCGGCATACACAAAGTATCCAGATTGCTCCATATACTCAAAAATGGAGTGATCCTTGGGTTTAATATGGCTTTCGCTGTAGCCACAGGTCTCGACACAGATGACTGGGATACAAAACCTCAGTAGATCCAGAGAGCGCAGGACAGCAAAATCCAGCCCTTCAATATCCAGCGATAAAATATCGGGAACCTTTTCAAAGTGGCTTTTCAAAATTTCCTCAATCGTATTGAGCCGCACCTTTTCGACTCTCAAAACGCGATGGAGACCGCTCTCAGCTCGGGCAAGAGCCTCGTTGCGATCAAAGGTGTTAATAGCAGGCTCATCAAAAATGAAAAATTCCGCCTCTCTTTCCTCGCCCACGCTGACCCCTGCGTGAAGAACCTGATCACCGGGTCTAATGCGGCTGATTTCATGGATAAGACTGGGATCCGCCTCGACACAGACGCCACGCGCGCCGCACAGATAAAAGAGGTAAGTGTTATTTCCCCACTGCGGCTGATTGGTCCCGACATCGAGATACGAAGGCTTCGCGATGCCTTTCCCGTCAAAAAGAAATTTCATAATCACGTCTTCGCCACACTGCGAAAACGTATTAGGCCTGATCACCCGAAATAAGATTTCCTTTAGTCTATTTTTTACAAAAATCTTTATTTTTTGCATAATCCAAATCCAGATCACAACCAAAATCAGCCCACCCGAAAAAAGGGAGCATCCACTTCCAATAGCAGCACATCTCCAATACCGAAATCATCCAATAAAAATCCCCGTGCTTTGCAATCATGGTTTATCGCTTCGCCTTTTCGGCCTGGCATAAAATCCAGCAAAACTCCGCGTCCCTTTCAGATCGATCAGACATTTTCTAATTCGCAACAAGGACGCGATGCCCTTTGCCTCCCGAATCGCCTATCGCAGCACACAGATTGACCTACTGAACGGCTCGTGAAATCACGCCTTCGCAGTCCGCTCAAAGGTGTCCTCGAAGGATGCCTTGCACAGGCCCACAAAAGTCTCTTCAGCCAGGGAGAGCTTTTTCCTGCGGAGCATGAGCACGCCCCAGCGGCGGCGGAGCTTGCGTTTCCCGAGAGGAATCTTGCACACCACTTTCCTCTTCACCGCGTCCGCAACCACCCAATCAGCCAGCACACTGATCCCCATTCCAATTCCGACGAGTTCGGTGATGGCAGCGATATTGGCCAGTTCAATCGAACTGCGCAGGGTCACGCCCATGGACGCAAAGTAACGCGTGATCATTCCCGCCGTGGCGCTCCGTTTTCCGTACAGAATGAAGTGTTGCTTTCCGATCTCGCTCACCGGCGCAAACCCGAGCTTGGCCCACGGGTGGGAGGGCGGTGCCACAAACCAGAGTTCATCGGTTGCGTGTTGTTTGAAGGTGATGTCCTCAGAAGCCTCCGGCTCTAATCCGAGAGCCACGTCGACCTGTCTTTCCCTCAGGGCGGTCACGGCTGCCGGCGTATCCATGGGTTCGATGTAGATATTCCAGCGGGGAAAACTCTCACGAAATTCCCGAATGGCTCCGGGGATGATGTAACGACAGGCGGTTACCGTGGCTGCCACCCGGAGCCGGCCAGAGCCCCAATTACCAAGCTGCGCGAGCCCGGCTCTCGCGGCGTCCATCTCGGAAAGAATCCGCTGCGCATAACTTAGCAACTGCTCGCCCGCCTGGGTGGGTGTCGCTTTTTTTCCAAGCCTGTCGATTAATTTACAGCCCACATCGTTCTCGAGGGCATGCATCGAGTGACTGATGGCCGATTGCGTGATGCCGAGTTCCCGCGCAGCCGCGGTAAACGAACCGCAGCCCACCAGAGCGACAAACGACCGGAGTTGCCTGCTATCAAGGATCTGCTGCATGTATGAGCATCTCTCATGGTTTCTATGAAAACAATGAGAAGCTTTTTGTGGGACACTCGGCATGCTTCGGCACCTGCGCTGCTTGAGGCGGCTGACCATGCCACGGTTGAGCCCCAAGCGAGTTGAGCAATCCAAGATCCGCGCTGCGAACGCGGGGATCTTGCATTCCAGCTCTGATCGGGATTCTGGCGCACTTGTGGGGGGATACGTCGGACTTGTGGATGCAGCGCCCTTCCTTGTGGGAGAGCGCGGAGGTTTTTTTGAACGGGAAGGTCTGCGAGTTGAGATGCAGCGGGAAATGGGTTGGGCAACCGTTCGAGACCGTCTCATCTCGGGCGAATTGGATTTTGCGCACGCACCCGCCGGCTTGGTGGCAGCAATCACCCTGGGGGAAGGCTGTTTATCCACACCCTGCGTCGCGCTGATTGAGGTCAACAGGCACGGAAACGGGATCACCCTTTCCCGTGCTGCCGGTCTCCACTGGAGCCGTGGCAACCTTCTGGGATGGATCGAGGCGATGGGACGGAAGATGGTGGTCGCCGTGCCGAGCTGGGTTTCCTCTCATGCCTGGCTGGCCACGCGTTGGCTGCGCGGTGCAGGAGTCGATCCGTCGAAGCACGTGCAATTGGTGGTTGTGCCACCGATGCAGATGGTGGCCAACCTTTCGGCGGGACACCTCGATGGCTTTTGTGTGGGCGAACCGTGGAATTCCATGGCGGTTCGTCAGAAACAGGGGTGGGTCGCCGCTCTTTCGAGCGAGATAGCACCAGGCCACTCCGAAAAGGTGCTCATGGTCACTCGTGAACGACTGGAAAGGGACCCGGATAAGTTCGAACGGCTTTCGTCCGCGCTCTCCGACGCGTGTCAGTTTTGTGAAGCCCCTGCAAATCGGGAGGGCATTTCCCGCGTGGTGGCGGACGCTTTCGGTGCGCGCTTTGATGAAGAGATCATCCGCAGAAGCCTGATCGGGCCCTTTGATGACGGAAGGTCGGAAAGAAAAGTCGATCGTCTGCACTGGTTTACGGGTTCCTGGATGGATTTGGAATCGGAACGGCTCACGGCCGAGGTGGAACCCCAGTGCCGGACGTGGGCCACGCTGCAGGGAGCGCCCATGGCGCGCCGGCTCCAGGCGTTGGAGAGATGTTTTTCCCCCGGATTCAGAAGCCAGACACAGTTCACATGAAAAATAAAACAACTCAGGTTCGGGTCAGTCGTCGTGGTTTTTTGCAAGGCGGCTTGAAAGCCTCCATCGCAGGGTCGCTTCTCTCAGGGACTCCATTTCGTTGGATTGGCGGTGTTTACGCCGACGATTCCCCTGAGGTCCCCGAGGTGAGGCTGGGAATCATCGCATTGACCGATTGCTCGCCGATTGTGATCGCAAGTGAGAAGGGCTTCTTCTCCAAATTCGGCTTAAAGGCCACGGTCGCCAAGGGGGCCAGCTGGGCCGCGATTCGGGATTCCCTTTCAAGCGGTGATTTGCACGGAACCCACATGCTGATCGGGATGCCGATTGCATCGAGCATGGGCCTCGCGGGCTCGCCCAAACGAGCGATGATCGTGCCCTGGTTGCTCAATCGCAACGGCCAGGCGATCTCCCTTCAAAAAGGATTCGCCGGTAAGGTCAGCGAGGATCCGAAGGCACTGCACGGGCCTGTTCAGGATGCCAAGCGCGCTGGCACACCGATGACATTTGCCATGACGTTTCCCACCGGAACCCACGCCATGTGGATCCGTTACTGGCTCGCCGCAGGCGGGATCCATCCAGGGAATGCCGAGGGCGCTGGAGGAGACATTTCTCTCATCACCGTGCCGCCCCCGCAAATGGTGGCAAACATGAAGGTAGGCAAGATGGATGGGTTTTGTGTCGGGGAACCATGGAATGCGCGCGCAATCGCCGACGAGGTGGGGTTCACGGCGATCACGACGCAGTCGATTTGGAGAGACCATCCGGAGAAAGCATTCGCGCTCACAGAGGAGTTTGCGGACAAAAATCCCAAGACGGTTGCGGCCCTCTTGAAGGGTTTACACCAAGCCAGCCAGTGGCTGGATAACGAGGCAAACCGCGCAGAGCACGTGGCTTTGGTGAGTGGAGCAAACTATATCAACTGCCCTCCCGAGTCGATTCTCGGCCGGTTGCAGGGCAAATACATCATGGGGGACGGGAGAAAGTTCCGGGACGAATGGTCGATGATATTCAGTAAGCGCAACTGCAACTATCCCCAGCCGAAGTTCTGCAAATGGTGGCTCACCCAGTTGCGCCGCTGGGGCTTCACGGAAGGCGCGCCAGACTACGATGCGGTCACCAAAAAAGTCATGCGCCCGGATCTTTATGAGTCGGCGATGAAGCAACTCGGCTACGCACATGGGGGGCTGGACGAACGCCCGGAGAAGCTCTTTGACGGTCAGGTCTTTGACCCCAACGGCAGCCTCGAATCGTATGCGTCGTCTTCTCCAGTCAAGAGTTTGAAGGGCTAACGGTATGAGCGAATTGGAGTCAGAACTCGCGCCGCACGCAAAAGCCAGTCCGGGATCGGGAGTTGCCGGTAAGGCATGGAATTTCGAGACGGTGCTCAAGCAACTTGGGCTCGTTTTCAAACAACTCGACTCCGTCCTGCTCCCGCTTGGTGGCATCCTGGTCTGCCTCTTGGTGTGGCAGCTCATTGCCGGGAAAGAGATTCGGCGTGTCGAAAAAGATGACTTCGGGGACCCGATGACCAAGGTGACCCGGGTGGGTGTGTCGGAGGACCTTCCCGCACCTCTGGAAACGTGGAAGGCAAGTTCCCGCTATGTTGTAGAGCCTTTCGCAAAGCGCGGAGAGTTGGACCAGGGCATTTTGTCCTTCACGTGGCTTTCGCTGAAGTTGGTGATTCAGGGGTATTTCCTGGCGCTGCTCATCGGGACGCCCGTGGGGTTTTTGCTGGGAAGTTCGGAGGTCTTCCGCAAGGCATTTGATCCCATCATCCAGATCTTGCGCCCGGTTTCGCCGCTCGCGTGGCTGCCCTTGGGGATGGTCCTTTTCCTCAAGACGCGCGTCGCCATTCCGGGAACTGGAGTGGTGTACACGGCCTCGGAACTGGCGGCCGTCTTCACGGTCGCAGTCTGCTCCATGTGGCCCACGGTGCTGAACACTGCAGTCGGTGTGCGGGCGGTGCCGCAGGACTACCTGAATGTTGCGAAAGTGCTGCGGCTCTCCCGCTCGCAGACGCTCTTCAAAATCCTCCTTCCAGCGACCCTGCCCTACATGTTCACCGGGTACCGCTTGTCGCTCGGGATCGCATGGCTGGTGATTGTCGCCGCAGAGATGCTGACGGGGCGACCGGGTGTGGGCGGCTTCCTCTGGCAGCAGTACAACGCTCTCAACTACGCGCACATCATCCTCTGCATCGTGACCATAGGGCTCATCGGGTTCGTCTTGGACCGGA
>JBANFR010000015.1:0-41928 GCA_037975925.1 Verrucomicrobiota bacterium | reverse complement strand
GTTGAAGGAAAGCAGCAGAAACCAGGGTTGCTCCCGATTCTGATCCACAAACTCACACGCCTCTCTGGCGTACACAGGCGAGGTCACCGGTGCCCCGGGAAGCGTCCGAAGCATTTCAGTTCCCCGGTAAAAAAGGGGGCTCTGTGCGGCACCCTCCTTAGCCAAGGCGCGGGCGGAAACGTTGCCAAGACTGCCGACGGAGTGGTCAAAACCTCGCCGTGCGGGAAGAAAAGCCTCGGAGGTATCGCCCAGGTGCCATTTTCCCACGAGGCCCGTGCGGTAGCCCATTTCCTTCAATCTCTGGGCTATCGTGACCTCCGAGATCGCAAGCTCCCTCCCCGGTCCCGTGGTATTCGAATCGTGACCGCTGCGGGCCTGGTAGCGGCCCGTCATCAACCCGACCCGACCGGGCGAGCAGACACACGCCGAAGAATACCCATTGGTAAAACGCACCCCGCACCGAGCCAGATCATCCATGTGCGGGGTGGGAGCCAATTTTCCCCCGTAACAACCCGGTTGCGACCAACTCATGTCGTCCAGGTACAGGACGAGAATGTTGGGTTTACTCGCGGCCGCGTGCAGCCCACCCGAAAGAAAGCAGGGGAGGAAAACAGCGAAACAGCATAGGAGAAAAACGAGGCGGACAGAGCGTCGGAATGCCATACGAGGGACAGGTTTTTCAGCGAAACGAGCAGGGTTGCCGCAGAGGCTACCCCGGCTCCTATTTCCGGGTGAGTCGGTAAAATTACCGACTGCCCTCTCCCCGGAATCCCCCTGAAATTTTGCCGCTCAACCTTACACTCACCCCCTCCAGCCTAGAACTTCCCGCGGGTGTGTTTCCTGCTTTTTCCAACCAAGCCATGCAGGCCGTTCCCCCCGATGCCTCGGACCAACCCCTAGGGCCCCCTCACGACCCGCGCGCCCTTCCCAGGCAGGAATCGCAAAACGCCATTCGAACGCCCAAAACACCGCGCCTGCGCCGAAGCCGTTGCGCGATTCTTTTGCCCCTGTTCAGTCTCCTGCATCACCTTCACGCCGCCGCCGCCACGCCGGAGGCGACTGGCAGCCCCACCCGCTTGGTGCTTGCCGGGGTCCGCATCGACGGAATCGCCCATCCACTCCGGGCCAGCCACCCCGTCCGAGTGCCAGCCCTCGCCAAACTGACCGAATTCACCATCGAGCCGCACTCGGAGTCCCATCTGCACACCCGTTGGCGCTACCAACTGGAAGGGATCGATCCCGATTGGCGCGACGCCGGAGCATGGATGCGCATCACTGCCCGCTTTGAGGACAAAAATGGATACATCATCGGCGGAGAAGAACAGACCGTCAGCGGCCAAAGCCCGGGATGGACCGGAGACCTCGCCCACTCGCCCGCTGTCCAAAAGCAGCTGCATCTGGAGGTGCCAGAGAATGCGCAGCGTTTGATTGTTTGGACCTGCACCTCGGGCCTTCCGGGAATTGAGTGGAGATCAGGGACGCAGCCGCCCCTCCCCTCCCAAAAACCGGGAAGGATATTGAGCCCCCATCCCACGGTGGGAATCCACGCGCTCCACGAACTCTCAGCCATCCTCCAGGACAAACGCCCCGGTTCTCCCCCGCGTCGCCACAACCTGATCCCTTCCGAGGGCCACCTTTTGGATCAACTCGAGGGGACCCCCAAAGGTTGGGCCCGGCACGGAACCTCGCTCGGATTTGCCAAGATTCACCCACGCTCTGAGGCCGCCCCCTTGCTGGTTCTTCGGGACGAAAGTGCCACCAGCTTCGGCGGCTGGGTGACGGCCCCGGCCCTGCGGATCCCCGTTGAGAACTCCGCCGCAGTGACCCTCGAATGGAAGGACGCCTACTCCATTGGCTGGGCGGGTCCTGCTCGAATCGCCTACTCCTACCTTCCCGCAGGACATTACCGCCTCCGCATCCAGCCCCTCACCACGGAGGGGTTCCCAGCAGGCGCTGAAACCCTTGTCCCCGTCCAAGTCTTCCCCCCCTTTCACCAGACCCTCGGATTCCAAATCCTGGTCCTCAGCCTGGGGACCGTCGGGGTCTTCCTGATCACACGCCGGGTCCAACGCCGGAAGCTCCACGCGGAGGTCGAGGCCATGAACCGCCACAAGGCTCTCTTGGACGAAAGACTCCGAATCGCCAGGGACCTGCACGATAGCCTCGGCTCCGACCTCACCCACCTCGCCCTCCTGAGCGATCTCGCCCAGCGCCAATCCCGGGACGCCACACCCGCCCCCTACGAACAGATCTTTGAATCCGCAAAATCCCTCACCCGCCGGGTCGATGAAATCGTCTGGGCGCTCAACCCAGCCCAAGATTCCCTTCCCCAGTTCATTGATTTCATCGCCAATCACTCCCAGAAATTCCTGAACTCCGCGCAAATTCGCTGCCGCCTTCACCTGCCTGCGGATCCCCCCACCCTCCCGCTGCCCTCCCCGATCCGCCACGACCTTTTCCTCGCCCTCAAGGAAGCCCTTCACAACATCGTCAAACACTCCGGCGCCTCCGAGGTCCGACTCCACCTCGAAGTCGAATCCAGCTCCCTGCGGATTCTCCTCGAAGACAACGGTCAAGGCATTCCCCCCAACGCCACCGCAGGAAACGGAACCGAAAGCATCCGCTCCCGAATCCAGCGAATCGGGGGAACTTTGAATGTTTCTCAGCCCCCGGGAGGCGGCATCACCCTCGCCTTCCAAATCCCACTCCCCCCAGCAAAGTGACCCCGCCTCCACCGTCACCCATCTCTGTGGCCATCGTCGAAGATGATCCCCGCGTTCGCCGGGACCTCTGCGAGATGCTCCACACTGCGGACGACGTTTCCTGCGTCGGCACTTTTCCCAGCGCAGAGGAAGCCTTGGAAAAGATCCCCAACCTCCGTCCCAAGGTGGTGCTCATGGACATCCACCTGCCGGGCAGCACCGGGATCGAATGTGTCCGCGATTTGTCCCAACGCCTCCCCGACTCCCTCTTTGTGATGCTGACGAGCTCCGACGACTCGGAGGCCCTTTTTGCGAGCCTGAGCGCCGGCGCCTCCGGTTATCTGCTCAAACCGGTCCGAACCACGGAACTCCTCGCCGCAGTCCGCGATGTCTCCCTGGGCGGTTCCCCGATGACCAGCCACATTGCGCGGCGCGTGGTGCGTGCCTTTGGCCCGGCAAACTCGCCCCCGCCCCCCCAACCCGCGGGAGCGCCTCCCGTCGAGGGACTTTCCGAGCGGGAAATGGAGATCCTCACCCACCTCTCGCAGGGCTCCCTGTACAAGGAAATCTCCGACCAACTCGGCGTCAGCTACGCCACGGTGAGGACCCACATCGAGCGGATCTACCGAAAGTTGCACGTCCGATCGCGTTCCCAGGCGGTCGCACTGCTTCAAGGTCGCCCCCTGCGCTAAAACGCCGCTGGCCCGCGCATTCTCCAGACCGGTCGCCCGCCCTGCGAACCGCATCCACGCGCATCCACGCGCATCCACGCGCATCCACGCGCGTCCACCCGCGTCCATCCCGTCCATCCCGTCCATCCCGTCCATCCCGTCCATCGCGCCGGAAACCCGAAGCATTGTGAAAATCGTCGTTAACGTTCCGCCCCCTCCCGCGGCATTCCCCGTGCTGAAAAGAGACCGCCTCCACCTTCCGCCCGACGCCCCCCATGAACTCGCCACTCAATCGCCGTCATTTCCTCCGCAACGCATCCGTCTGCATCGCGCTTCCCTTTCTTGAATCCGTCGGCTTCCGCCGTTTCGCCTCGGCAGCGACCCTTGCTCCCCGCCCCAAACGCATGATCTTCCTCGCCATGGGCTGGGGCGTGACCAACGAGACCTGGTACCCGGACCCCAAACAAACCGGCGCCGAATGGACCCTTTCCGAAGGCCTCAAGCCCCTGGCCGCCTTTCAAAAAGACATCACCGTCGTCCAGAATACCTTTCACAAGCACTCCAGTGACGCCCACTCCTGCAGCACCTTCTGGCTCACGGGCGCCAACCGCTACGGTATCCCCGGGCGGAGTTTCCACAACACCATCTCCGTCGATCAGGTCGCCGCGGAACAATTCGGACAAGACACCCGCTTCGGCTCACTCGCCTTCAGCAATCCCGGCGGCGAAGGCGGCCACGGCAGCGCCGTCTCTTGGAACCGCCAGGGCAAACCCGTCGCCGATCTCAGCGACCCCGTCGCGGTTTTCCACAAGCTGTTCTCGGACGAAAAAACGCCTCTCTCCGAGCGCAAAGCCCAGCTGCAACGCGAACAGAGCGTCCTCGACACCGTGCTCATCGAGGCCAAGGACACCGCACGCGGTCTGAGCCGTGAGGACACGGACAAACTGAACGAGTACCTTGAGTCCATTCGCGAAATCGAAATCCGCCTCGCCAAGGAGGAGCAGTGGCTGACGGTCCCAAAGGTCAAACCCACCCAATCGATTACCGAACCGGGCAAAGGCCTCTCGGGCGAACAGGAAGTCAAACTCATGTACGACCTCATGGTCGCCGCCTTCCAGACCGATGCCACCCGGGTCATCAGCTATCGACAGCCCGTCCAATCGCTCCTGCGCAGCCGAGGCTACAACCTCGATGGGCACAACATGAGCCACTACTCCATGGGACCCCGTATGGAGGCCAGCCAGGCCCGCGACAAGTGCCAGTCTGAACTCACCGCGTACCTCATCCAGAAACTCAAGGCCACCAAAGAACCCGACGGCTCCAGTCTGTTTGATCACGTCAGCGTTGCGCTGGGTTCTAACGTGCGCACCGCCCACCAACTCGACAACTGCCCGCTACTGCTCACCGGCCGTGGTGCCGGCATCAAACTCGGGCACCACCTCGTCATGCCCGACCCCAAGACGCCCCTCTGCAACGTGTGGCTCTCCCTCCTTCATGGCGTCGGCGTGCGTCCGCCCTCGTTCGGAGACAGCACCGGAATCCTCGACGCATTGATGGCATGAGCACCGCCATGCTTCGCCCGCTTCACCTCGCCCTCGGGAGCGTCGGACTCCTGATTTTCAGCGCCACCTCCCTCGCTGAGACGCCCCAAACCACGGCGCGCATGCTGCCCGAAAACCGGAAGTTTCTCGAGACGCACTGTTTTGAATGCCACAACGCCGACAAACAAAAGGGCAAGGTTCGCCTGGACGATCTCGCTCTTGAAATCACCGAGATTCCCACGGCTGAGCGCTGGCAAAAAGTCCTCGCCGCGTTGAACTCCGGAGAGATGCCACCGGAGGATGCCAAACAGCCGTCCGCTCCGGACAAGGCGGGCTTTTTGGAAAAACTCTCCAAACAAATGGTGATCGCACGCAAGGCCCTTTCGGACTCGGGCGGCGTGATTACGATGCGCCGACTCAACCGGCGGGAATACGTTTACACCATCCGCGAACTGCTCGATGTGGAGGTAAACCCCTTCGACCTGCCCTCCGATGAGGCTCCCGGGACTTTTGACACCGTCGGCTCGGGGCTCTTTTTTTCGAGTGATCAGTTCGCCCAATATCTCAAGCTGGCACGCAACGCACTCGATCAAGCGATCGTGACTGGCAAACCCGCGCCGAAACAGCAGGTGCGCATCGAGGTGGAACAAAAGGCCAACGAAAGCGCACGCACCGACCTCAAAGCCGCGAGGGCCTCGATTCAGAAAGTCGCCCAGTGGCGCAAATCCGGGGGAACCTCTCCGGAGTTTAATGATGAGCCCCACGCCTCCACCAACGAATCCCTCGCCCGGGGACGCGAAACCGTTGCACTCGCCTATCTCAAGGATCCCGCCACGCTGACTGGGCGCTTTCCCAAGCTGGACATCGAGCATTTTCAGATCCCTGGAAACCTTCCCCCGGGACGCTACATCCTCCGGGCGCGCGTCGCCTTTCCACCCGATGCCCCCCACGTTTCCAACCTCAACATGACGCCCCTTCTTGGGCCCCGGCCCTGGCTTACGGGCGGAGAACCCCGGTTTGTGGAGTTTGGCAC
The DNA here is from genome assembly GCA_037975925.1 of Verrucomicrobiota bacterium. GTDB lineage: Bacteria > Verrucomicrobiota > Verrucomicrobiia > Chthoniobacterales > Chthoniobacteraceae > Chth-196. The sequence continues at coordinate 35,981 of JBANFR010000015.1, read as the reverse complement.
GCAGGGGGATCAGGGATGGCCAATCGAGATGAAACTGCTCGGTTGTCATCAGGTCAAAGGCACCCTTGAAAAGGCCGAGATTATCGAGCAGCCCGTGGTCCTCACCAAGGGCAGTCCCAGAATTTTTGCACTGCGCGAACGACGCCCCAACGGACAAGCCGACCTCAATTATTTCTGGTATTACAAGGCTCCCCAACGCAGCAAACACGAGTTCGGCTTCTGGCGGGGGCTCTGGATTGATTGGGTGGAATGGGAGGGACCTCTCGAGACTCAATGGCCGCCCGAATCCCATCAACTCGCCCTCGGAGAAGTAGATCTCACCGCCAACCCGGGTGACGAACAGGCCCGGGATATTCTCCAAAACTTTGCGTCTCGCGCATTTCGTGGCCGGCAACCGACGGCGGATTTTATGGAGCGTCTCATGGGGCACTTTGCGGAACGCAGAAAAGCGGGGGAACCCTTCGAACAAGCGATCAAAACGCCCCTGGCCATCATCCTCGCTTCACCCAAGTTCCTCTACATCGTTGAACCCGTGGAAAGGGAAGCCCTGGCCGTAGCGCAGACGGTTCCGGCCTCTTTCACCGCCACTCCCACAACGCCACCCGCCGCTTCCCCCGCAGGCGCCACCAAACGCGTGCCCCTCTCGGATGCGGAACTCGCCAACCGGCTCTCCTATTTCCTCTGGAGCAGCCCGCCCGATGAACGCCTCCTGAGTTTTGCGAGCAGCGGAAAGTTGAAGGACCCCAAGGTCCTCGCCGCGGAAGCCAATCGCATGCTCGCCGATGAAAAGGTCATGCGCTTTGTGTCCGGATTCACCCATCAATGGCTGCACATGACGCGGCTCGATTTTTTTCAGTTCAACTGGCGGCTTTATCCCCTCTTTGACGGCAGTCTCAAGGCGGCCGCCCGCCGTGAGGTCTTTGAAACCCTCCGCACGGTGCTGGATGAAAACCTGCCACTGGGCACGCTCCTCAAATCCGATTTCGTCGTCGTCAATGACATCCTGGCGGATTTTTATGACATCCCCGGTGTGGAGGGCAGCGCCTTTCGGAAGGTGTCCGTTCCCGCTGGTATCCCCCGGGGCGGACTCCTGAGTATGGCGGCCATCCTCGCCATGGGCTCCGATGGCGAGCGCAGCTCCCTCGTCGAACGCGGAGCGTGGGTGCTGCGCAAACTGCTCCACGATCCCCCCCCGCCAGCCCCGGCAAACGTGCCACAGTTGAGCCGATTCGCGGGCAAACTCCTGCCAGCCCGCGAGCTGATGACCGCCCACCAGGAACAGCCTCAGTGCGCCCAGTGTCACCGCAGGATCGATCCCATCGGGTTTGCCCTCGAGCACTTCGATGCCACGGGACGCTGGCGCACCGAGGAGTACACCGAGGTCTACAAGATCCACAAAGCCGTGGAAAAAAAGCAGTTCTTCCCGATCGATTCGAGCGGGCGCCTGCCCGATGGCACGCCCTTTGACGGCTTTGAGGGACTGCGCGACGCCGTCGCAAAACACGAAGCAAACTTTGCACGTGGACTGACCGAACACCTGGTGGAATACGCCCTGGGACGGCCCTGCGGTTTCTCCGACGCCGAGCTGGTCGAGACCGTTCTGCAAAAATCGAAGCCCCAAAGATACACACCGCGCTCCCTGATCCAGGCTCTCATCGCGAGCAAAGAATTTCAGAGCAAATAACGCCGATCGCCCGCCCCTGGAGGCGCAATCGGGGGTTCGATTCGCACGACTTCCCCGGACGAAGTGTTTGTCTTGTGAGAGCGCGTTCTTCTTGAAAAACGATGTCTTCCCAAACAGCCACGACTCCTCATGAAGACACCGGCGCCATCCCGCAAAACCATCCTTTTGACGCTCGGCCTGCTGCTTTTTCTCAGGCCGTGCCAAGGGGCCGACACCCCCCGGGTCCCCTCAAAAAACGCCGAACCGCTCCTGTGGATCATTCGGGACCAGGATTCCACCGTGTATCTTTACGGCACCATTCATTTGCGACGAAAGGGAGGCGATTGGGGGGGACCGAAAGCCAAAGCGGCTCTGGCCGCGAGCCAGCGGGTTTGGACCGAAGTGCTCTTTGATCCGGCGGAGGAAAATGCCGCAGCGCAGAGCATGCTCGCTCTCGGGGTCGATCCCACGCGCAAGCTTTCCGAGAAGATCTCTCCCGCGAAAAAGGAGCGCCTCACCGAGGTCGCCAAGACTCTGGGCATACCCATCGAGGGCATCGAACCCATGCGCCCCTGGCTCGCAGGAATCCAACTGGCGATGGGCAGTCTCGTGCGATCGGGCTACGACCCCGCACTGGGCGTCGACCGCCTTCTCGACGCCGAAGCCCGGAAGGCCTCCAAGGCACGCCACGGCTTGGAAAGCGCCAAGGAGCAGATCCAGATGATCGCCGGCCTGGGCGACTCCACCCAAATCGAGCTTCTCGACCAAACCCTCACCGAATTCCAGAAGGGACCCCAATTTTTCGGCCAACTCGAAGCCGACTGGGAACAGGGACGCGAAGACAAACTCGCGGCCGTGGGAGAGGAGACAAAAAACAGTTACCCCGAGCTCTACAAAGTGCTGCTGGTGGAGCGGAACCGGCGTTGGGCCGAAAAGATCCAGGAGATCTTGGCGGGCTCCGGGGTTGATTTCATCGCGGTGGGTACGATGCATCTGGTCGGTCCGGACAGCGTCCAGCGGATGCTGGAGAGCCAGCAGGTTCGCGCGCGCCGCCTCAGCCCTTGAAGAGGGGTGCACGCCGCTCCCCTCCCCCCCCTTCCTCAACGCCGCGGAGGTCGGGGGATTGGGGGCGCACCTGGAGAGCCCTTCCGGTTTGTTCCTTGGGTGCGACTCGCTGTCCCACGGTTGTCCGTAGCATCAATCCTCCCTCCCGCTGCCCGCGTGAGCCGATTCCGACTGCCTTTCGGAGGCCATTTTTTGGAAGGATGTCGGGCACTAAAATCGCTTTCCAAGCGGTGATTCTCCCTCCGTTGACTCTTTCCCCCGTCCGAAGTCTCACACCGATGAACACCCTTTCCTCCCCAAACAAGAACACCCTCGTCCCGCAGGCCGCCGAGGCGATCTTGAACCTCATGGACCACGTGGACGACATCCAGTGTTGGATCAAGGACCGCCACGGGGCGTTCGTTTGGGCGAACCAAGCCCTGATCCGCTGGTGCAGCACCGAGGGACACACCGATGATGTCATTGGCAAAACCGACTACGATATGTTCCCCAAGGAGATCGCCGACCGGTTTCGCGAGGACGACGAAAAGGTGCTCGCCGGCAACCCGGTGATCAACCGCGTGGAATCTGTCGTCGGGCCAGACCACCTGACATCGTGGAATCTCACGACCAAACTCCCTTACCGGGACAGCGAGGGCAATGTGGCCGGGACCGTCGGAATTACCCGCCCCAAGGAGGAGCGCTCCGCCTCCCAGATCAGCTCGGGCCTGCTCAAAGTGATGTCGCACATTCGCGAAAACTACCGGGAACCCATCGAAAAGGAGCACCTTGCTGAGCTCCTGCAAATTTCGGTTCCCGAGTTGGAGGCTCTCTTCCAAAAGGAACTCCACATGAGCCCCTCGCACTATTTGCGCAGGGTCCGAGTGCGGCTAGCCTGCCGCGACCTCGTCGATTCTCATCTCAATTACGACGAAATCGCCGCGAAATACGGGTTCTTTGATCAGGGTGATTTTTTTGCGCAGTTTCTCGCGGAAACCGGCGAGAACCCGAGAGTGTACCGATCCAAGCTGAAGGAGCGCGGCGTCCTCCGCAGTTGAGTAATCCCAAGGCTCATCCCGCTCATCCTGCGAACCGACAGGGTGCTTGGGAAAAACCCGGCTCTTTTTTTTCGTTAACATTCCGCTCCCTGGCGCGGCATCCAACGTGTGAACCCTTCTGAGGAAACCCAGAGCCGCGAGCAATTGACCCTCCTCTGGCGGGAAGCCGAGCCGAGCATCCAAGCCTTTGTGTTCGCGGCGGTCCGCAGCTTTGCCGACGCAGAGGATGTCGTGCAGCAGGTGGCGCTGACCATCGCGCGCCGTTTTGACGAATATGACCCCGGGCGCCCCTTTCTCGGATGGGCGCTGTGGCTGGCAAAGTCCCGCATCGCCGATCACTACCGCAAAAAGGGGCGCGAACGGCTGGTTTTTTCGGACTCCGTTCTCGAACAGTTGGCCCACGTTTTTGAACACCAAAAACCCGAGCGCAGCGAACGACAGGTCGCGCTGGAAAGGTGCATCGAAAAACTGCCGCAAAAATCCCGCCACACTCTGGACCTGCGCTACGCCGAAGGGCTGTCGATTGCCGAAATCGCCAAGCGCGTGCAGTCGACGGAGGGATCGATGCGGGTGATCTTGAGTCGGCTTCGGGATGTCCTGGCCGGGTGCATTGAACAACAACTCCGGAAGGAGGCGCAGGGATGAATCCCGAGGACCGCGAACTTCTCGACCGCCTGCTCGACGGGGATTTGCCCGAGCCCGAAGAAGCCTCGCTGGTGGAACGCCTCGAAAAGGATCCGGAGGCGATGGCCTGGTTTGCCCAACGCGCCCTGCTGCACACCGGACTGCACACCTCCCTGCGAAGGCGCTCACTTCAGCACTCGGCACTGGTCGATCTGCGTCACCACAGCACCGTCCAGTCCAAGCTCGCTTGGATTCGCCTCGGGGTGGGAATGGCCGCCGCCTCGGTTTTTGCGGCGGGATTACTCTGGCTGAACACGGCTTACGCAGGGGTGAGGGTGGAGATCCTTGCGTCGAGGGACTGTCCCCAGGCGGAATTCCGCGAGGGCATGATCCGGCGCCTCAAGACCCTTGAACTCGCGCAAGGGAATCTCCATCTGCGCCTCCCCTCAGGGGTCTCCCTCGAAATTTCCAGCCCCGCCACTCTCAACCTTCTCGATCCCATGCACGTCCGCCTGCTCAACGGCCGGGTCACCGCCGACGTCGGCGACCGCGGCAAAGGCTTCGTCATGGAAACCCCGCAGGCGCGCCTCGTCGATCGCGGCACCCGATTTGGCGTGGATGCCTCGGACCCTCTCCGCACCGATGTCATCGTCCTCCAAGGGAAAGTCGAGGTATACGACAGCTCCCAAAAAGACCCCAAAACCACCCCCACCGTCCTCAAAGCCGGCAACGCCGTCAGCGTCGTCCAAAGGCGCGTTTCCCGCATCGTATCCATTTCCGGAACCGGGGGAGCCAACGAGTGGTCGGCGCGAACCCCCAACGCAAGCGACACCCTCGTCTCCGAGGTGCGCGACAACCTCACCGGAGACTTCCCCTCACTCTACAACCACTATCGCATTGTTCCCAAAGGCCTCCAGGAGCGCACCCTGGCCTACGCTGACCGGGCCGATGAATGGCACTCGCTCCCGCCCGAACTCGTGGGAGCGGACCTCATCCGCACCTTCAACGTCGATAGCTTCAACTGGTGGCTCAAGGTCTCCCTCACCTTGCAACGCCCCTGCACCGTCTACGTTTTCGCCTACGAAAAAAACCCGGTCCCGGAATGGCTCAGCGCCGAGTTTGAAAACACCGGGCAGACCATCGCTCTGGACGTGTTTGATCAACCGGCCTCCGTGGCCAAACCAAGAACCTGGCAGTTTTGCGTCTGGAAAAAAGAGGTGTCCAAGCCCGGCGAACTCGTTTTGGGGCATCCCTACGCAGACCCGCCAGCCGACCGCAAAAGTTTCCGGCCAAGCCGAATGTACGGAATCGCAGTGCGGGCAAACAGCCGCTGAGGCACATCCCTCCCCGGCATCGTCAGTGCAACCGGGCGCTCTCCGGAATCACGCGGAGGTCGCCGCCTGCAGGGCCTTTGCCGCGCGCCGACGCGCCCCCACCCGGCGAGCCAATTCGTCGGCGATCACCCCGATCAAAATCACCGCACCGATGATCGCGAACTCCACGTTGTTGTGGGTGGTCACCAGCGTGATCATGTTGCGCAACACCTGCATCAGCGTCGCCCCGATCAACACGCCGACGATCCCCCCCTCACCACCCCGCAAGCTGCACCCGCCCAGCACCGCGGCAGCAATCGCGTACAGCTCATAAAAGTTCCCGAAATCGACCGGCTGCGCGGAGTTCACATCCAGCACAAACAGCACTCCGCCCAGCCCCGCCAACGTCGAACTCAACACGTAGGCCACCAGCGTCATCCGGTCGGTCGCAATTCCGCTGTACTTCGCCGCCTGCGGATTCCTCCCAAGGGCAAGCAGGTAACGCCCGTAAATGCTCCGGTTCAAAAACACCGCAGCCACCACCGCCACCACCGCCAAAAACAGGACCGGTGCCGGCAAATCGAATCCCGGCAGAAACGGGATTTTTCCCGTGGCGAGCGAACGCAGCTCCTTGAACCCGGAGCCGAATCCGACGGTTTGATCATGCGTAAATCCCCGGGCAATGCCCCGGTACAGCAGGAGTCCACAGAGGGTGACGATGAAGGGCTGGATCCGGAGCTTCGTGATCAGCAGGCCATGAATCAGCCCGATCAGCAGCGAGAGCCCCGTCACCGCCAGAAGCGCAAGCGGCAAAGGCCAATGCTGCACGGTGAGGAGCCAGGGAAGGGTGCAGCCCACCAAACACACCACCGAGCCGATCGAAAGATCAATCCCCCCCGTGATGATGACGAATGCGACCCCGATGCTGAGAATCCCGAAAAGCGCCGAGCGCCGCACGAGATTCTCAAGATTGTACGCACTCAAAAAACTGTCACTGGCGAGCGCCGTCAGCAGACAGACCGCCATCAACAAACCGAAGATTCCGAGGATCTTTTTCATATTAAACAGCCTCACTCATTTGCACCGAAGCCACGCTCCCGGTTGCCAGCGCCATAATCGCTTCCTCACTCAACGCTTCCCGCGCCAACTCGCCGCTCAAACGGCCCTCGTGCATCACCAGCACCCGGTCCGACATCCCCAAAATCTCTTCCATCTCACTCGATGCAAAAAGGATCGCCACCCCCTGCGCCGCCAACTCCTCCATGAGGCGGTAAATTTCCTGTTTGGCGCCAATGTCCACCCCCCGCGTGGGTTCGTCCAAAAGAAGCACCCTCGGCCGCGTCGCCAGCCACTTGCCAATCACCACCTTTTGCTGGTTGCCCCCGGACAAAAACTGGACCGGCTGATCGGGGTTGGGCGTCTTGATCCGCATCGCGCCAATCATCTCGCTGCACAGCTCGTTTTCCCGATTCCGATTCAGAAATCCCGCGCGCTGATCCCGGTTTAGGCTCGCGAGACTCACGTTTTCGCGAACCCCCATCTCCAGCACCAGACCGTGGTGCTTGCGATCTTCGGGCACGAGCGCCACCCCCGCCGCAATCCCCTCCGCCGGCGACCTCGGGGTCACCCGCACGCCTCCCACCTCGATCTCCCCCGCCAAGGCTGGCACCACCCCGAACACGGCCTCCAACAGCTCCGTGCGCCCCGCCCCCACCAATCCCGCAAGCCCCACAATCTCCCCCGCCCCCACTTCAAACCCCACCACGTGCCGGGGATTGGACGCCGTACGCAAACCTTGCACCCGCAGCGCCACCTCGCCCCTGCCATGCGGCTGATGCGGATAAAATTGCGAGAGCTCGCGCCCCACCATCAGTCGCACCATCTCCGAACGCACTATCCCGGCGCCCGAAAGGCTCCCCGCATTTTCCCCATCCCTCAACACCTCCACACGATCGGCCACCGCCTCCACCTCGCCCAACCGATGCGAGATATACACGACACTGACTCCCTTCGAGCGCAGCTCGCGAATGAGCCCCAAAAGCGCCTCCGCCTCGTGCACCGACAAACTCGAGGTCGGCTCGTCCATGATCAACACCCGGGCCTGAATGGAGAGCGCCTTCGCAATCTCCACCAACTGCTGCTGACCAATCGTGAGCTCGCTCAACGGCGTCGCCGGATCCACCCGTAACCCCACCTGCTCCAATACACGCCGCGCCCCTTCCGTCACCCGCCGCGAATCGATCAACCCCCACCGGGTTGGTTCGCGTCCCAGAAAAATATTCGCTCCCACGTCCAGCGTTTCCGCCAGATTTAACTCCTGATGAATCAGCGCAATCCCATGCCCCATCGCGTCCTGCACCGAGCGCATGACGCACGGCACGCCATCAACGAGAAGTTCGCCAGCGTCGAAGGGCTGCACGCCGGCGAGGATTTTCATCAGCGTGCTTTTTCCGGCCCCATTTTCGCCAATCACCGCCAGCACCTCTCCGTGCCCAAGTGTCAAACTCACCCCCCTCAGGGCGCGAACCCCGGCGAAGGTTTTCACCAGCTGACGTACTTCCAAAAGCGGGGGGCGCATGGGCGGATCCGGACGATTTTTCAACCACTCAACCGGCCTACTTGGCCGGAGCCAGCTTGGCCTTCAAGTCGGCCCAAAATTCAGACACCTCGGCCTTCCGGATCTGCCGGGCCGGTACGTCGATAAACTTGTCGCCGCCCGCCTGCACCGCCCTCCCTTCCATAATGGCCTTGAGCACTTCCACCGACTTGTACCCGTACAAATACGGATTCTGCACTACGGTCCCGTGTACGGTCCCCTTCTCGATCCCGCTCAGCGTCGCATCCGCCTCATCAAAGGCGACCACCTTCACCTGCCCGAGTTTTTTGGCCTGTCCGAGCGCCTCCAAAATCAGCGGCGGATTGTACTCAAAAAGCCCCACCATGCAGCCCAGATCCGGGTACTTCGCCAAGGCATCCTCTGCGTTCGCCTTGCCCTTGGCCCGATCAAACTGGTCGGTCAACGTGCCCAATATCTTGAATCCATTCCCCTCCAACACCTCCGAGGGGGGATCAAAACGATTCCCGTCCTCGGGGCGCCCGAGGATCGCGTCAATTGTCCCCTGCCGCCGGCGCTTGGCGTTATCCTGCTCCAGACGCCCAATAAAAATCATCACCGTGCCCCCATTCGGCATCGCCTCGCGCACGAGCTCACCGCAAAGACGCCCGGCCCGGTAATTGTCCATTCCGATATAATAAAGCCGCTCGCTCTGAGGCGCATCCGAATCGTGCGTGATCAGCTTCGCACGCCGGGCCGCCGTATTCAGCAAATCGGTCTGATTAACCGGATCAATCGGGCTCACCGCGATGCCCCCAACGCCGCGTGTCAGCAAATCTTCCAAAATCCGCTTTTGATCGCTGATTCCCTCCGCGGGCATGAGCGTCTGCGCGTCCACCTGGAGATCCTGCGCGGCCGCTTTCACACCGGCCGCAGCGATGGTCCAGAAAGAGGCGACCCCATTGGTCACAAAGGCGATCTTTTTGCCCTTGGCGCTGGAAGGCGCGCCCTCCGTTGCCCCCGAAGAGGGCGCCGGTTTATTGCATCCGGCCAGGGCCAGCGACAGGAGAGCCGCCATTCCAAGCGAACGCGACGAGAGCATGCGGGTCAGGGAAAGTTTCATAAGGGAATTAATGGGGAGATTGGGGGAGTAAACGGGGGGGGAATTCAGTGCGTAGTCATCCCTCCATTGATGTGGAGGTTCTGTCCCGTAATGAACGAAGCCGCTTCGCTGGCAAGAAAAACAACCGCCCCTCCCACGTCCTGCGGAATCCCCCAACGCCCCATCGGAATCAGGCGGCGATACCCTTCCTTCAACTCCTCAGGATCCTGCTCGTGCCGCTCCACCGGAATCCAGCCGGGGGAGATCATATTGACGGTGATCCCACTCGGAGCCAGTTCCGAGGCCAAGCTGCGGTGGAACCCGTTCTGGCCGCCCTTGGCCGCCACGTAGGCCGTAAACGGAGCCACGCCTCGAGCGACCACCTCCGAACCGATGTTGATGATGCGCCCCCAGCGCTGCGCCTTCATGTGCGGCAGACAGGCGCGAGTGAGCAGGAAGGGACTCTTCACAAAAAAATCCAGCATCTGCTGGAAGAAGGCCCAGTCGTATTCCTCGACCGGCTTCTGCGGCTGGGCTGAGGTCGCGTTCAATACGAGGATATCCACCGGCCCCAGCGTGGCCGCGATTTCCGCCACCATCCGTTGCACCTCCGATTCGTCGGTGACATCCCCGCGCACCAGCACCGAGGGAATGGAAGCCGCCTGGAACTCGGCGAGAACCGCCTCGGCCCGGGCCGCGTTGTGTGCGTAGTTGAGAGCGACCTTTGCGCCAGCCTGGCCCAAGGCAAGAGCCATCGCCTTGCCCAAACCCGTGGTACTGCCGGTGACCAAGGCGACCCGGTTGCGAAGTGAAAAATCGGGAGAACTCATAGAGAAAAAAGGAGAAAAAAGGGCGAACCCCCGCAGTCGATCCACACAGACTGCCCACTGGGGGTGGGGGTGGAGGGCTCCGGAAACGGAGGTGCTTTTAACACACCCCAGAATTTGCATCCAGAGACAAATTTTGGAAAAACTAAGACGATGAGCGCAGGGTCTATTTGCCTGCGTTCGACGCCACCACATCCACCAGCACCGTTGAATTCCCAAACCGCTCAAAGTCCGAGTACGACCACACCACCTGCTTTGCAGCGTTGACCTCGATGCTGAGCGGCATACCCGGACCCGCATGGCAGTTCCCAAACCGCGTGTTGCCATTGGCCAACCGCTCCACGCGAGTCACCCACGCCAGCTTGATTCCTGGCAAATCGTCCTGCTCCACCTTCCAGACAATTTCTCCCTTTGGATTCACCTCGAGCACGCTGTGCCCGTTGCCTGTTCCAATGAGGGTGTTGCCGTTTTCGAGGCGAATCGCGGAAAAGAGCTGGTTCCCCCACGCCTCGGGTCCGTGACCGCCGGCCGGCTTTTTGTCAAAAAGCGGCACCGCATATTCCCAGACCACCTTGCCTTCGCGGCTGTATTCGCGAACCTTTCCATCCCCCTCGTGGGCGACGAGATAAGTCCCGGCAGGAGTGCGCCGGACCAGACGTGTGTCCCGGTGTTTATTGGGACGATCCACGGTCATCTTGATTTCCAACTGCACCTTGCCCTCGCGGTCTACCTCGATGATGCGACAGGGACCGGACTCAGCAATCATCGTGTTTCCATTTTCCAGCCGCTGAAACCCGTGAATTTCGAGTGGTTTACCCGCGTTTTCAGGGGCCTTGGTGGAGTCATACTCCCAGACCACTTTGCCATCCGGCGCGACCTCCACCACCTTCCCCCAGCCCGCTTGGCAGAGCACGTTTCCATTGGGAAGCATGGAGGCGTCGTGCAGTCCGGGCACCTTCATTTCGCGTTCGATGGTGCCATCCGGAGCCACAACGGCCCACTTGCCAGTGTTGGCAACCAGCAGCCGGTGGGCGGTGCCTTGTTGCGCTGCATGGGCGGAAATCACAGAGACCGCTGCCAGCACCGAGCAGAAACCAAGGTACAGGGGGCGGCGCAAAGACACGGGAAGGAGGGGTATTTTCATAAAAACAGATAGGTTTGGGTTCAGCGGAGACAGACGGTTCAACGGACAGTTTCGGGGATTCAAAGAGCGCATATTGGCTAGGCGAGGATTGCCGAAATCGGGTCGGCGCCCTCCACCCCGACAAGCTTTTGATCGAGCCCACCGTAGAAGAAAGAGAGCTGGTTCGGATCGACCCCCAGCAGATGCAAAATGGTCGCGTGCAGGTCTTTCACCTCGCACCGGTTGGTGACGGCCCGATTCCCGAGTTCGTCCGTCTCACCGTAACTGACTCCGCCTTTGATGCCGCCACCAGCGAGCCACATGGTGAACCCGGCGGAGTTATGGTCCCGGCCAGTCCCAGAGGCGTACTCAGCGGTCGGTTGGCGACCGAATTCGCCGCCCCAGACCACGAGGGTTTCGTCCAGAAGCCCGCGCTGTTTGAGGTCCTGGAGCAGCCCGGCAATCGGCCGGTCCGTGTTACCCGCATGATACTCGTGGTTTTTCACGAGGTCCCCGTGAGCGTCCCAGTTGTCATCGGTGTGAGCGCCACCCGAATAGAGTTGGATAAAGCGGACACCGCGTTCGACCAGGCGGCGAGCCATGAGACATTTGCGCCCAAAATCCTCCGTGCGGGGGTTGTCGAGACCGTAAAGGGCGCGGGTTTCCGGAGACTCCTTGTCGATTTCAATCGCCTCGGGGGCAGCGGCCTGCATCCGGTAAGCCAGCTCATAGCTTTCGATGCGGGCGGACAGTTGGGTGTTGTCCGCGCGCGCGCTCAGGTGGGAACGGTTCAGCTCGTTGAGCGACTGGATCAGGAGCCTTTGCTGGGCGTCGCTCATGCCTTCGCGGGGACTCAGGTCCAGAATCGGAGCGCCTTTGGAACGAAACACCGTTCCTTGATAGGTGGCCGGCATAAAACCCGAGGTCCAGTTTTTGGCGCCTGAAATCGGGCCGCCCGTTTTGTCGAGCATGACGACGTAGCCGGGCAGGTTTTGGTTCACCGAACCGAGGCCGTAATTGATCCACGAACCGAGCGAGGGTTTGCCGCTCACGATGGAGCCCGTGTTCATCTTGAGCATCGCCGACCCGTGAATGGGCGATTCAGCGGTCATACTGTGCACAAAGGCGAGGTCGTCGACCCTTTGCGCCAAGTGCGGGAACAAGTCGGAGACCCATTTGCCGGACTGTCCGTACTGCTTAAATTTCCATTTGGGTTCGACAATCCGGCCCTGATTTTTGGAACCGCCGCGCCCCTTGGTCTGAATCTGGATGGTTTTTCCATCCATCCCGATCATCGAAGGTTTGTAGTCGAAGGTGTCGATGTGGCTGGGCCCGCCGTACATGAACAAAAAGATCACGCTCTTGGCTTTGGCTGCCAGCCTCGGCGCGGATGATGCAGCCGAGGCGGCGGCAGCCTGGGCTGTGGTTCCGAAAAAGCCGTCCCGCGCGAGCATCCCGCACAGGGCAAGATGGGTGAACCCACCGCCGACGGTGGTCAGGAACTCCCGGCGGCGGACGTTTCCGCAAAATTGAGAGGGGTTGGAATGGTTCATGGCTTTGGGGAAAAGAGGGCAGACCGATCAGTCGACGTACAAAAACTCGTTGAGATTGAGGAGCATGAGCGCCATGCGCCTCAGCGCGTCTTCGGGACCGAGATGCAGCTCCCGGTGAAGTTTCGCGAAGGTCTCGAGGCAGAGGCGGATTTCCTGCGCGCTCGGCTCACGCTGGAGCACCAGCTGCATGCCCCGGCGGATTTGATCCCGAGGGGCGTCGCCGGCCTCCCGCCGCAGTCTCGCAGCCAGGAGCTGCGATTGCTCCTCCATGAACTCGGAATTGAGCATCCCAAGCGCCTGCGTCGGAACCGTGCTCGCGAAGCGGACCGCACAGGGGCTGTCCGTCGGGGCCTGGTCGTAGTTGTTGAGCAGCGGAAGCGACAGGCTGCGTTTCACTTTCACGTACACGCTGCGGCGGGCCGTCTCCGCAGAAGTCTGCTTGGGCCAGCCACTGCCCGGACGGGACTGAGTTTGAAGTACCTCCGCAGGAATGGGCGGATGCACGGGCGGGCCGTACGTGTCCAAAATCAGGGTCCCCGAAACGCTGAGAATGGAATCGCGCAGCTCCTCGGCGGTGAGGCGACGCATGGGGAAGCGCCAGAGGAGCCGGTTCTCGGGATCCTTCGCCAGTCCCGCCGGATTGGCGGCAGAACTCATCTGGTAGGCTTCGGAATTCATCAAAAGCCGGTGCATGGCCTTCAGGCTCTCGCCCTTCTCCAAAAAGGTGCGTGCCAGAAAATCGAGCAATTCGGGGTGTGTCGGCAGCTCACCCAGCCGCCCAAAATCATTCGGCGTCGGCACAATCCCCTTGCCGAAGTGATGCTGCCACAGGCGGTTGACCATCACCCGCCGGGCGAGCGAGTTCTCCGGCTGGGTCAACCAGCGCGCCAAGGCGATGCGCCTTCCAGAAGAGCGCGTCCCGATCGGCTTGACCTCGGCAGGCGCCGGTTTTGGGCTCCCGGCAAGCACTGCCGGGAAAGCCGGCTCCACGGGGTCTCCCAGGCTTTGCGGGTTGCCCCGCTTGTGCACGGCCAGGGGCGCGGGATTCGCCCCGGCATCCGCCGCAGCACTCAGCGCGATCCCGATGGGACGTTCCGCCTCCGTAAACCAGCGTTCCCGGGACTCGCGCAATTTCACCAAAAAGCCGCCGCCGAACTCCTTGGTGAACGCCTCCCAATGGCCGTCCTTGCCCGCGGGCAAAAGAGTCTGCATCTGGGCGAGTGGCGATTTCCCACGCAACACCCGAATCTGAGGCAACGCACCGTCCGCAGACACCGGCACACGCACGGCGATCAAGTTGGAACCCGTGTGCAGCAATTTCTGAAACCGCCCCGTCATTTCCATAAATCGCCGACCCGAAGGTAGATAGCTCCCCTGAAACAGTGGCGAACCATTCACAAAAACCTCCGTTTCCCCTCGGTATTCCAATTCCAGCGCCCACTCCTTGGGTAACTCCGCGAGCCCGAAGCGGGCCCGCATCCACAGCGACTGCCCCGCCTTCGCCCCGGTCACCGGAGTGCTCTCCCAATGGGCGGCATTGAAATTTTCCGCCCGCCAATGCGGTCCAGGATCCTTGGCCGTGTGAATCCAAGCGTTCTCCACCCCCGCCCTCGCCTCCACCAGCACCTGGGAGTCCGCATCCGCCTGGTGTCCCCTCTTGGCGTACCACCCCAATAACGGCGCCGCCACTCGCTCATACTCGGCGTCCATCCGCGCCAGACGCTCCCGCTTCTCAGCCCCCAGACGCTGCCGCTCCTCCTCCGCCACCCACAGCGTCGGCGGTGTCGGGTACTGCTTCATCCCATGAAAAAACGCCATGAAACTGTAGTAGTCCCTCTGCGTGATCGGGTCCTTTTTGTGGTCGTGACAGCGCGCGCACCCCAGCGTCATTCCCAGAAACGCCTCGCCTATCACCTGAACGTTGTCCGCCAGCACATCGTACTTCGCGAGCAACCGGTCCGCAGGCTCGTCGTCCCACTGCATCAGACGCAAAAAACCCGTCGCCGTGAGACTCCGCTGCGTCGGCTTTTCCAGCTCATCCCCCGCGAGCTGTTCAGTCACAAATTGGGAATAGGGCAGGTCCGCGTTGAAGGCCTCGATCAGGTAGTCGCGGTAACGCCAAATGTGGGGCTTGTCGTTGTCCCGCTCAAAACCCTCCGTCTCTGCGTACCGGATAATATCCATCCAGTGCCGCGCCCATTTTTCACCATACTGCGGCTTCGCCAGGAGCGAATCAATCAGCCGCGGCCACGCGTCCGGGGCCGAGTCCTCCACAAACCGCTTCACCTCTTCGGGAGTGGGCGGAAGCCCAATCAAATCGTAATAGGCACGCCGGACCAACTGCACCCTGGAGGCACGCGGATTCGGCTGCAGCCCGGCCTTCTGCATCGAATCCCACAAAAACGCATCCACCGGGTTGCGGTTCCACTCGGGCCGCTGGACCCGGGGCACCGCCGGAGTGCCTAAGGGCTGGTAGGCCCACCAAGCCGCCCCTTTCCCAGAATCCGGCGCCGCCTCGTGAGCCACCCCCACCGGCTTTTTCTCCAACTCGGGATCGTAAGGCGCCCCCAGCGCCACCCACTTTCTTAAAATCTCCAACTCCGCTTCCGGGCGTTTCCCGGCCGGCGGCATCTCATGGTCGCCATCCCGGTAACTCATCATGTCCAGGAGGAGACTTTTCCCCGGAGTGTCCCCCTCCAGAGCCGAACCATTTTCCCCTCCCTTGAGAAGTGCAGCCCGATTCGTAAGAACCAGACCGCCCTTGATCTTCTCTCCCCCGTGACACTTCACGCAGTGCGACTGGAGAATCGGATGCACTTTTTCGCGAAAAAAACGCGCCCCCTCGGCCGCAGGAATCTCCTGGGCATGGATCGGGGCACTCCAAAGACACAGAACCGCGACGCCAGCGGCGCGGAGAGAAATTGTATGAGCGCTCATGGGGAGGAGTCGGGACGGGTTAATCGGCGAAATATCCGAGCCGCGCGGAAATCTGGCGGGCGCACTCCCGGATGCGCTGCCCGATCCGTGGAAAATCCGCCGCCGGCACGCGAGAGGAGGGCCCGGTGATCCACACGGCCCCCGCCGGGAAGCGTTGCCGGTCCAAAATCACCGACGCAATACAGTGCGCCCCCTCGCGCTCCTCGCCTTCATCGACGCCGTAACCGTTGGCTCGAGTGCGGGCCAACTCGCGACGGAAGGCATCCGGATCCGTGATGGTGCGGGAGTTGAAGCGGGTGAAAGGCATCTGGCGGAGAACGACCTCGGCCTCCGCCTCGGGGAGCGCGGCGAGAATGGCTTTGCCGGGCGCAGCGGTGTGCAGTTCAAACCGGGTGCCTACATCGACGAAAAAGCGGAAGGGATGTTTCCCGGAAACTTGCTCGAGGACCACCCCCTGCGCACCCGCCAGGGTTCCGAGCAGCACGGTTTCCAATACGTCGTTCCGGAGTTCACGCATCGCGTCGAGCGCGCACTCGGTGAGGCTGCGCTCGCCCTCCGCAGGGCCACAACTGAGGCGCAACAGCTTTTGCGTGAGGCAAAACCGCTTGGTGGCCTCGTTGCGCTCCAAATACCCGCGCTCCTCCAGGGTGCGGCTGATGCGAAAGACGCTGTTGGTGGGAATGGCGAGGCGCGCGGCCAGTTCCGTGAGGCTCATGCCGGAGGGAGCCTGGCTGAGCACCTCGAGAATGGTCAGGGCGCGATCGAGGTTCGGCACACTGTACCGGGAGGCCTCCTTCGGAGCCGCTTCGGAAAGGGAGATCACATTTCGCATATAGAAACGCTTTGATATTTCAAAACAACCAACCCCGGCGCACGCCTTTTTCTTTGGTCGAACCCTCAAAATCTTTTTGCCACCACTCCAAGTGCAGCTCCCATGCCACCGAAACCCTTCCCGCAAGACACTCCCCCACCCCCCTGCTAAGACTCCTCCGCGTCGTCCCTCGCCCTTCCCTATGGCAGACATCCTCCTGGCCACCATCAACGCTCGCTACATCCACACCGCCTTCGGCTTGCGCTACCTCATGGCCAACCTCGGTGAGCTCCAGCCCCGCGCCCAAATTCTCGAGTTTGAGATCAAACAGCGCCCCCTCGAAATCGCCGCCGAAATCCTCTCCCATGCCCCGCGCATTATCGGCCTCGGCGTCTACATCTGGAACGCCTCCCTCTCCGCGGAAGTCGCTGCCATTCTCAAAAAAGTCCGCCCCGAAGTGACCCTCATCCTGGGCGGCCCCGAGGTGAGCCACGAAACCGAGTCCCAACCCATTTTCCAGTGGGCCGACCATGTCATCACCGGTGAGGCAGACCTGAAATTCGCCGAGGTTTGCCGGAACATTCTGGAGGGCCGGGCCCCGGGCCCCAAGGTCATCGCCGCAGAACTCCCCCCGCTGGATCGGGTGCAACTTCCCTACGAACTCTACAACGCCGAAGACCTCGCCCACCGCGTTCTCTACGTCGAAGCCTCCCGGGGGTGCCCCTTCACCTGCGAATTCTGTCTCTCCTCCCTGGATGTCCCCGTGCGCGCCTTCGATCTCGGCCGCTATCTCGAGGCGCTCGAAGGCCTTCTCGCCCGGGGAGCACGCGTCTTCAAATTCGTCGACCGCACCTTCAACCTCCAACTCTCCACCAGCCGGGCCATCCTCCAGTTCTTTCTCGATCGCTGGCAGGACGGCATGTTCCTGCACTTTGAAATGGTCCCCGACCGGATGCCCGAAGCGCTCATGGACCTGCTCAAGCGCTTCCCCCCCGGCTCAGTCCAACTCGAGGTCGGTATCCAGACCTTCGACGAAGACACCGCCAAAAACATCTCCCGGCGCCAAAACTACGCCAAACTCGAATCCAACCTCCGCACCCTCCGCGCCCACACCGGCGTCCACGTCCATGCGGACCTGATCGCCGGACTCCCGGGCGAATCCCTCGAGAGCTTTGGTCGAGGCTTCGACCGGCTGGTGGCGATGGGGCCTCAGGAAATTCAGTTGGGAATTCTCAAGCGCCTCCGTGGCACCCCCATTATCCGCCACGATACCGCTTGGGAAATGGTCTACAGCCCCCATCCCCCTTACGAAATCCTGCAAAACAAGCTACTCAGCTTCAACACCCTGCAACGCCTCAGACGCTTTGCCCGATTCTGGGACCTTTTTGCCAACAGCGGCCGGTTTTCGCAGACACTCCCCTGGATTTGGAAAAACCAGCCCTCTCCTTTCGAGAGCTTCCTCCATTTCAGTGACTGGCTGGGCGAACAGTTGGGCCGGAACCATTCCATCGCCCTCGTGGCCCTTGCAGAAAAATTGCACCTCTATCTGAGCACCGTCCGCCAGCTTGACGGAGTCGCCGAGGTGCTTCGTCAGGACTGGGAGAAGGGCGGGGCAAAGCGGGAGAGACTGCCGTTTTTGGAACACGGACTCGCCTCGCCCTCGGATGCCACTCCGGCCCCGGCAAACCGGGCCGCCAAGCGACAGGCACGCCACCAGTAATGGAGTTATTCCTGAATGGGGAAAATCGATGAAGCCCATGGGCGCTGCGGCTAGGCTCGCCCAAGGAACTCTAGGAGGCCGCCATCCCTTCAGGATGGGTGCCTTCTTCGGTGGAGATCCGGTGGTGTCGCTTCGCTCGACCACCGGCTAATTGCCTCGAACCCTCCGGGTTCGCATCCATCCGGCACACCCGGCG
Organism: Verrucomicrobiota bacterium; assembly: GCA_037975925.1. GTDB lineage: Bacteria > Verrucomicrobiota > Verrucomicrobiia > Chthoniobacterales > Chthoniobacteraceae > Chth-196. Next base: position 17,456 of record JBANFR010000015.1, on the reverse strand, counting down.
CACCCGGCGCATCCGGCGCATCCGGCGCATCCGGCGCATCCGGCGCACCCGGCGCATCCGGCGCATCCGGCGCATCCGGCACACCCGGCACACCCGGCGCATCCGGCGCATCCGGCGCATCCGGCGCATCCGGCGCATCCGGCGCTTCCGGCGCATCCGGCGCATCCGGCGCATCCGGCGCATCCGGCGCATCCGGCGCTTCCGGCGCGCGGATCGGGGAACCCGAAGGGTTCATGGCCATTAGCCGGGCGGTCGCGCCTTGCGCGACCCCCGGTCCCTCGTCCACAAAAAAACGCATCCCGAAGGGATGCCGGCGAACGTCCAATCCCCCGAATCCAGCAGCGCGCCGAGCACTCCTCGCGTTTCACCCGTTTTTGAACCAATCGCCACAAATCCGTGACGGTCAGCCCCCGGAATGCGCCCCGTCATGAAGCCCCTTTGTATTCCACTCCTGTTCACCATGGCGGTTTCCAGCCATCTGCAAGCGCAGGTGGTCAAGGGACCGTCCAGTTCCGAAACCCCTTACCTAACGCCGACAGCTCCCTTCTGGTCGGCCACCTCCATCCTCACGGTGGGCGACGCCGTTTCCCAAATTGGCGGCGGGACCTACCGCATGGCAGGCATTCCCGATGGCCTCGGCGCATTCGACAACGGCGACGGCACATTCACGCTGCTCGCCAACCATGAAATCGGGGGCACAAGCGGGATTGCTCGGGCGGGGACACTCGGCGCCTTTGTCTCTCGCTGGGTGGTTGAAAAATCCACCATGCGGGTCGTGAGTGGCGGCGACTTTCTCACGAGCCCCTCGAACCTCTACCTCTGGAACACCACCTCCAATACCTGGACCAGCGGAACCCCAAGCCCCATCAGCCGCCTGTGCTCCGCAGACCTCGCTCCCCTCTCCGCCTTCTACAATCAGAGCCTCAGCCTTGGCTACAACGGGCGCATCTTCCTGAACGGGGAGGAAACAGGCGCTGAAGGCCGAGCCTTCGCGTGGATCGTGAGCGGCTCCGAGACAGGCCGGGTTTATGAAGTGCCCCAGCTTGGCAAATTCTCCGTCGAAAATTTCGTCGCCAACCCCTTCTCCGGCGCCAAAACCGCCGTGGTCGGCACCGACGACTCCACCCCCGGCCAAGTCTACGTATACATCGGCGATAAAACCAATTCCGGCAATGCGGTGCAACGTGCGGGCCTCGCCAATGGAACCCTCTACGGAGTCAAGGTCACCGATGGCGGTCTCCTCTACGGAGGTGGCACCGTCGCGTTGGAGAGCAAAGGCGCCATCACCGGCAGCTTCACCCTCACCGCTCCCACTTACTCCACTTCCACAACGGGCGCGGCGCTCCAGACCAACTCCGTTACGGCCGGAATCACCGAGTTTGCCAGACCGGAAGACGTCGCATGGCTCAGCGCAGGAACCGTCGTATTCGCCACCACCGGAGCCACTGTCGGGGGCACCTCCCAATCCGCGAAAATCTACCGCCTCGCCTTCTCCGACGCCAACAACCTCACGGCAGGCGGATCCATCTCAGTCCTCGTAGACGCAGCCAAACTCACCGGACGCGACGGACAGCCCGCACGTTCCTTCGACAACCTCACCGTCGGTTCCGACGGCCTCGTGTACATCCAGGAGGATCCGGGCAACAACGCCTACATCGCCAAGCATTGGGTCATTGATCCGAACGCAACCAATCCCACCGCCTCGGCCCTCCAAATCATGGAGTCCGACCGCCGCCGCTTCCAACTCGGGGGCGCCGACTTCCGGACCATCGACGAGGAGCACTCCGGAATCATCGACATCACGGAGATCATGACAGGCAGCGCTTCCTCCACGACCAAGTACTTCCTCGTGGCGACGCAGAACCACGCACCCGCAACCGGCGTCAACGCAGCGGAGCTGGTCGAAGGCGGCCAGTTTATCCTGCTGACCAAAAATGGTGGCAATGGCTCACCGCTGTCCATCGGCAGCATCGCCTCCAACATCACCCTGAGCGGGGACAGCATTGATGCGGGCACCGGAACCAGCACGCTCGCCCGAAACCTGACGCTCGCCTCCACCGGCGGCGCCATCCAGGCCGACGGAAAAACCACCCTCTCCGGCAAAATTTCGGGAAGCGGCCAGCTCTGGAAAACCGGAACAGGAGAACTCATCCTGACCGCTGCAAACGACTACACCGGCAACACCAACGTCTCGTTGGGAACCCTGGTCAACAACGGCAGCCTCACCTCGGATGTCACCGTGCACGTCGGCGGCACCCTGAAGGGATCCGGCAGAAGCACCGGCTCTCTCCTCAACCGCGGCGTTTTTGCTCCAGGCAATTCCCCAGGGATCGCCTCCTACGCCAGCTATACCGAGGCCGGTATCCTCGACATTGAAATCGGCGGGACCGTCGCCGGGGCAGATCCCGCAGGATTCGACCAGGTCCGCGTCACCGGAGCCTTTGTCGCCGAAAGCGGCACTCTGCGCCTGACCAAGTACAACGGATTCGATCCCGCACGCGGCCAGTCCTTCCGAGTCATCCAAGCCGCCTCTTACTCGGGGACCTTTGCTCTGCTGGACCGCAACTCCCAAGCCTTCCAGGCCCTGTATGAACACTCCACCGGAACCGTATACGGCACGGGCCTCACAGAGTCCCAAACCTTTGCCGAATACGGCGGCAAGGTCGCCAATCGCCGCAGAATCGGTGCGGCCCTCTACGCGGACGCTCTCACCTCGGCCTCCGTCATTCAAAACGGCGCAGGCTCCACCGCCTCCACAGCAAAGGCATTCATCCGCCCGGACGGCCTCGGGGCCGCTGCCGTGAACGTCCTGAGCGCTTCCAATGTGGGACTCGCACTCGATGCGCTTTCTCCCGAGTCCTACATCGGACTCCTGGAGTACTCGGCTCGCACCTCGGCCGCCGTGGGACGCTCCCTACGTTCCACTCCGCTCGGTCCCATTGGGTTTGGTATGAACGTGGGATTTGTCTCCCAGCGGGTGGGTTCCACAAAGTCCACCACCAGCCTCGACACCGACGTACGCTCCAGTTCGCCCTTCCTAGCGGTCACCCTAGGCATCAACGAAAACTCGGCACTGTCGCTCATCGGTTCGATCGATGACGGACGCGTCACCAGCAACAACCTCACTGCAAGCCCCGAAGGAAATACGATGGGCATCGGTTGGGCAGCCAAGCTGGGCATGGCACGGATCGACCTCGGACTCTCCCATAGCATCCACGACGCAAAAGCAGTCCGCGCCGGGCAGCCCGCTCGCGTCGACCGCATGGTCGGTACCGTGGCGTCCTCGAGGATCACCCTCGATCCTGTCATGGGGCTGACTCCCTTCGCAGGGGCCTCGTTTAACGCGGCCAGCTTTAACCAGTTCACGGAATCGGGTAACGGAGCACCGCTCAATGTCGCCCAAGTGCACCGCAAACGTGCAGCCGGCGAACTCGGCGTGGGCTATACTCGTGCGCTCGCCGAAGCCGTGGTTGTGGACCTGAGCACCTCGGTGGAACAGATATTTCCCAGAACGAAAACCGCGATCTCCGCGCGTTTTGCCAACGCGGGTGCTTCTGCCACACCGTTCACAGTCGACGCCAACACCTTCGGCACCACTGCATTCCACCTCGGAAGCGGACTCCGAATCAATCTTGGAAAGATCGGTGCCGTGGGCGCAGCTTATGAGCTTTCCGCTGGGTATAATTTGAAGGTCTCTCACGAGTTCCGCGCGAACTACTCGATCCAATTCTAGCATTATCCGGATCAATACAGCTCCACAGCGGGGCCGTCCTACGGGGCGGCCCCGCTTTTTTTTCGCGCTGGCTACCCCCCGAAATGGGGAAACCCCGCCGTCTAATACAGGCACCCCATCCTGCTTATCGTGCTCAAACGCCGTTTCGTCCCCCGCGAAAGCTCCTCCCACGATTCCACCCACCACACGGCCATGCGCAAAAACGACAAACGTTTGCTCAGCCACACCTAGAGCACCTGCCGATTTTTACTTAGAATTCGAAAACATGAGCCCCTCCCACGCCCCCGCTCAAAGCGCCCCCATGAAGACCCCTCTTTCCCGCACGGCAAGCACCGCCGCCCTGGCAGCGCTCGCCCTCGCCGCTCAGCCCGCCGCTCTCCGCGCCGCCACCACAACTCCCGAAGCCGCCCCCGCCCCCGAACAAGTCGCTTTCTTCGAAGAAAAAATCCGGCCCGTCCTCGTCGAGCACTGCTACAAATGCCACTCCGCCGACGCCCAGAAAGAGGGCAAACTCAAGGGCGGCCTCTTCCTCGACACCCGCGAGGGCATCCGCCACGGAGGCGACTCCGGCCCGGCAGTGGTCGCAGGCAAACCCGGCGAGGGACATCTCCTCAAATCCATCCGCTGGGAGGACGCAGACACCCAGATGCCTCCGAAAAAAAAGCTGCCGCCGGAGGTCATCGCCGACTTTGAGAAATGGATCGCACTCGGCGCTGCCGATCCCCGCGACGGATCCAAGGGTCAGGCCAAACGCGAAATCAACCTCGCCGCAGGTCGCGAGCACTGGGCATTTAAGCCCCTCGCACGGGTCGCCCCGCCCACCGTCAAAAACGCCGCGTGGGCCAAAACCTCCGTCGATCGCTTTGTTTCCGCCAAGCAGGAAGAGGCCGGCATCACCCCCGCCGCTCCGCTCCCTCGCGAAAAACTCATCCGCCGCGCCTACTTCGATCTCCTCGGTCTCCCACCCACCCCCGAAGAGGTCGCTGCCTTCGTCAAGGACCCTGCTCCCGACGCCTTCGCCAAACTGGTCGACCGCCTTCTCGAAAGCCCGCAATACGGCGAACGCTGGGGACGCCACTGGCTGGACGTCGTCCGCTTTGGCGAAAGCAACGGCTACGAGTTCGACGCCTTCCGCCCCGCCGCCTACCACTATCGCGACTGGGTGATCCGGGCACTCAACGCGGATCTCCCTTACGACGAATTCGTCAAACAACAGTTCGCCGGCGATCTCCTCGCCCAAAACCGCGCGGAAGGTGCCGCCGCCACTGGCTTTTGGGTGGCCGGTCCTTATCCCGGCCAGATCACCGCCAAAACTGCCGAGCGTATCCGCTACGATCAACTCGACGACATGATCTCCACCGCCGGCGGCGCAATGCTAGGCCTGACCCTGGGGTGCGTTCGCTGCCACGATCACAAGTACGATCCCATCCCGCAGACGGATTACTACGCCCTCGCAGCCGATCTCAAAACTACCGCGCACGCCGAAATCCGAGTCGACCAGAGCAGTCCGGAGCGTGTGGCCCAGCGCACCGCCCACCTCAAACAGCGCGAAAAGTTGGTTGCTGAATTAAAAACCTACTCCAACACCGAACTCGAAAACCGCTTCCAGGCTTGGAAAACGTCCGGCCTCCCGCCCGCCCCGACCGCCGCTCAATGGCAACTCTTTGACTCCTTCCGGGCCGACGCAGAAATGGCATGGCTCGAACGTTCCGCCGATGGAATGGTCCGCTACATGGACCGAAAATCAGCGGACGACACCTACACGATCAAGGTCCGCACCTTTCAGAAGGGCATCCGCGGCTTCCGTTTAGATGCCCTCTCCGACCCTGCCCTCCCGGGTAAAGGACCGGGCCTCGCAGCCAACGGCAGCTTTTCGCTGGCAGACTTCAAGGTCATTGCGACCCCGATCGATTCGTCCCTCAAGGAAAAGCCCAAAACACTCAAACTCAAAGCCGTCCAAGCCTCCTTTGAGCAAAAAGGCAACCCGCTCGCCAACGCGGTTGATCCCAACGCAGGGACCGTATGGGCCATCGCTCCCGAAACCGGCAAGGACCACGCCGCGATCTTCGGCATCGACGGCGATCCGGTTCATTTCGAGGGCGGCACCGAATTCGAAATCCGTCTCGCTTTCAAAAACGGGTTCGGGCTCGGAAAATTCCGAATCAGCTTCGCGAACGAGGAAACCCTGCCCGGCCTGGACGCCTCCTGCGAACCCCAGGCACTCCGCGAAATCCACGCGATGGTCGGAGAAAAGGCCGAGCTTCCCGCAATGCCCCGCCGAGAGATGTTCACCCACTGGTTTGCCCGTTTCGACGATCGCGCCCAGTCCATGGTTCAGGCTCTCCACGAACACGACCGCCAGGAACCCCGGCCGGACAACATCCGCGTCTACTCCGTCACCAATGGCGGGCGCGACGTATTCCTCCTGCGCCGTGGCGAAGTCGACAACAAGGCGGGCAAGGCGGAACCCGGCTTCATTCAGGTACTTTCCACCGCCCCGGCCGAACGCTGGCTTCAACCCAACACCGTCAACCCACGCGTCGCCCTCGGCCGCTGGATGACCGACTCCGAGGCCGGTGCGGGCCATCTGCTCGCACGCGTCATGGTCAACCGCGTGTGGAAACACCATTTCGGTCGCGGCATCGTCGCCACCCCGAACGACTTCGGTCTCCAAGGCGAAAAACCCACCCACCCCGAGCTCCTCGATTATCTCGCCTCCGAGTTCATCCAGGGCGGATGGAAGCTGAAACCGCTGCATCGCCTCATCATGAATACCGCAGTGTATCAGCTCGGCGGAAATGCACCCGAGTCCAACCGCCAACGGGACCCCGAAAACAAGTTCTTCGGCCACCGCTCCGGTCGTCGTCTCGAAGCCGAGGCCATTCGCGACTCTCTCTTACGCACCGGCGGGAAATTGGACCTGACGCAGTTTGGCCCCAGCCTGAGTGATGTCACCGCGCCAAGACGCAGCGTGTACCTGCGCGTCAAGCGCAGCGAACTCATCCCTTTCCTCGCTCTCTTCGACGCCCCTGAGCCTGCTCAAAGCATCGGCGAGCGCGGCAACACCACTCTGCCGACGCAGGCGTTGAGCATGCTGAATTCGCCATTCGTCCGATCCGCCAGCAAACAGCTCGCCACACGCGTTCTCAAGCCTGGGCAGCCTCCCGAGAGGGCACTGATTGAAGCCTTCCAAATCGCCCTCTCCCGCCCACCCACCGAAGCCGAGTTATCCAAGTTCGGCGGCTACCTCCAATCTCAGTTGGGCGAAAAACCCACGCCCGCAACACTCGCCACCGCCATGGAACGCACTTGCCACGTCCTCCTCTGCACCAACGAGTTCCTCTACGTCGACTAGACACACCCACCCCGACATCTCAGCCCCCTCCTTCTATGTTTAGCCACTATTCTCCCGGCGAACTGCAACTCCCCTCCCGCCGGAAATTCCTCCAGCAGGTCGGACACGGCTTCAGCTCCCTCGCGCTCGCCACTCTGCTCAATCAGCAAAGCCGCGCAGCCGTTGACCCCACCAATCCGCTCCTCGCGCGTTCTCCTCATTTCCCAGCCCGGGCCAAATCCGTCATCTGGCTCTTCATGACGGGAGCCCCTTCGCAGGTCGACACTTTCGACTACAAACCCGAACTCCAAGCCCGTGCGGGACAACCCCTCCCAGGAAGCGATCCGAACACCGGCTTCTTCAAAACCAGCGGCAAATGCCTCGGTTCCCCCTTCGAATGGAAGCAGTACGGCCAGTCCGGAACCTGGGTCAGCAGCCTCTTCCCGAATCTATCGCAGCACGTGGACAGCATGACCTTTATCCACTCGATGTACCTGCGCGCCAACAATCACGCGCCAGCCGCCATCGAACTCATGTGCGGTTCTACCGTCCCGGGGCGCCCTTCCACCGGCGCATGGATCACGTACGGACTCGGCACCGAAAACCAGAACCTCCCCTCCTGCGTTGTCATGCACGGCCGCAGACCCCGGGGCGACGATCAAATCTGGAGCTCGGGCTTCCTGCCAAAGACCTTCCAGGCGCTCGCGCTGGATGCCAAACGCAAAGAGGAAATTAGCGATGTCCTCCGAGGCGCCGGCGAAACCGAAGAGCAACAAAGAGCCACGCTCAACCTGCTGCGTGACGTCAACCAGGGCCACGCCTCAGGCCGCGCTTCCAACGCAGATCTCCTCGCCCGCATCAACAGTTTCGAACTGGCTTACCGCATGCAAACCTCTGCCCCGGAGGCCCTCGAGATCTCCGCGGAATCCGAGGCCACCAAAAAACTCTACGGTCTCGACAATGCGGTCACCGAAACCTTCGGCCGCCAGTGCCTCATCGCCAGACGCCTCGTCGAACGCGGCGTGCGCTTTGTCCAAATCTTCGCCGGTCATCCCAACTCTGGCGGCGGCGCCGTCGATGACGTGCCTTGGGACGGACACAGCAATATCGAGAGCAACCACAAGCTCTGTGCCGCCGCCACCGACCAGCCCGCCGCGGCCCTCCTCGCAGACCTCAAATCCCGGGGCATGCTCGAAGACACGCTCGTCATCTGGGGCGGCGAATTTGGGCGCACTGCCGACTCCCAAGGGTCCGTCGGACGCGACCACAACCCCCACGCCTTCACCATCTGGATGGCCGGTGGCGGCGTGAAGTCCGGCTTCCATTACGGACAAAGCGACGAATTCGGGTACAAGGCCGTTGAAAACAAGGTCCACGTGAACGATTTACACGCCACACTCCTCCATCTCCTCGGCCTCGACCACGAAAAGCTCACCTACCGCTACAGCGGACGCGACTTCCGCCTCACCGACGTCGGAGGCCACGTCATCCACGACATCCTCGCCTGAGCCCCGCCCCCCCAACGCTCGGGTGGAGCCTCCTCCCGAGCGTCGGCTCCTACGCCTCGAGCAACCCCGCAAGGTCCTCCATCGAGAGACCATCCATCATCGGCTGTTCGCTCTCCACAAGCGCGTCCATCAGCGCCTTCTTCTTCCCCTGCAACTGCAGGATCTTTTCCTCCACCGTGCCGCGCATGATCAACTTGTAAGAGGTCACCACCGACTTCTGCCCGATCCGATGCGCGCGGTCCGTCGCCTGCGCTTCAACCGCCGGATTCCACCACGGATCAAAGTGAATCACGGTATCGGCCGCCGTCAGATTCAAGCCGACCCCGCCCGCCTTCAGGCTGATCAAAAACACGGGAACGCTCCCCGTCTGAAACCGGTCCACCTGCGCGGTGCGATCACGCGTGCTTCCGTCGAGTCGGCAGAAATCGATTCCCTTCGATTCCACCCACTCCTGGAGCAGATCCAGCATCGAGGAAAATTGACTAAAGAGCAGGATCCGGTGCCCGCCTTCCAGCGCTTCGGAAAACAACTCCTCGAGCGCCTCCAATTTCCCGGACTCCGCAGCATCCGCACTGGACTCGCCGGCCAGAGAATCCCCCAACAACCGCAAATCGTTGCAGGCCTGGCGCAAGCGCAAAAGAGACGTGAGCATGAGCATCCGGGCGTGCCCCTGATTTTTGAGCCCCTCCGCCTTGCTCACCTCGCGCCGGGTCAGGTCCACGAGTTTGCTGTAAGCCTCACGCTGCGCCTCCGAAAGCTCGCACCAGACCACCTGCTCGATCTTGTCGGGCAACTCACTCGCCACCGCCTTCTTCGTCCGCCGTAACACAAAGGGCGCCAACCGCCGGATCATCCGCTGGTGCTCGGCTCCACCCGGTTCCTGCGTGATCGGAACCTCGTACCTCTCCCGAAAATCCGCGCGCGTTCCCAAATATCCCGGCATCAAAAAGTGCAGAAGCGACCACACATCACGTACCGAGTTTTCCACCGGAGTGCCCGTCAGCACAAATCGGCGCTCAGCTCGCAACTGAAACGCCGCCTGCGCATTTTGACTCTCCGGATTCTTGATGTGCTGCGCCTCGTCCAGCACCACCGCCGCAAACTTTTCCCCCCGATACGCCTCCACATCCCTCCGCAGCAGCGGATAACTCGTGATCACCAAATCAGCAGCCGCCAACTCGCGCGCCATCCGCTGGTGCCGCCCCGCTCCAGCCACCACCAAGACGCGAAATCCGGGCAGAAACTTTTGCGCCTCCCGCTCCCAGTTCGTCAGCAGCGACGAGGGCGCCACCACCAGACTTCGCCCCGAAACACTCCGCAAAAACGCCAGCGCCTGAACCGTTTTCCCCAAGCCCATCTCGTCCGCCAAAATCCCGCCTAACCCGTTCTCGGCCAGAAAATGCATCCAGTACACCCCCTGCTTTTGGTACGAACGCAGCACCCCTTCCAAATCCCCCAGCGGAATAGCCCGCAAAGCCTCCACCTTCCTCGAGGCCGTTGCCCATGAACGCCAGTGCGGCGGCGCCGTCAGCGCAGTCCCACTCTGCTCGGCAAACGCCTCCAAAAATCCCGCCTGACGGTTCGCGATCCGATACCGCCCGGGCTGCCGCTGGTCGGGCTCGCAATCCCTCAACACCTGCTGGAATTCATCCAACAAACCGGGATCAAACACCGCCACCGACCCGTCGCTCCGCTTCACATAGCTCCGCCCCGTCTGAATCAGACGCTGCAACTCCGCCCCCGAATACCGCTCCCCACCAGCCGTGGCCATGGCCACATCCAGCTCAAACCAGTCCTCCCCGCTCCCCTTGACCTCCAGCTTCGGTTCGATCCGCGCAATGCCCCGCGTCACGTGCGCAAACCGTTCCCCGACAGAAACACGCCACTCACGCCTCAGGCCGGGCAAATACCGCGCAAAAAATTCCAGAATCGCCGCCTCCCCCCTCAGCACCATCTGCCCCTCGGCATCCGGCCGACTGAAACCGTACCCGGCAAGGCGGGCCAGTGCAGCGTCTTCATCCGCCGGATTGCACGGACGACTCCCCGCAGGGCGACTGGTCAGGGTCGTTGAAAAATCGCCGTAAATCGCCCGCAATTTACCGGCCAAAAACTGCAGGGAACCCTCCAGTGCAAACTCGAATCCAGCCTTGATCGGGCCGCGAGGTGCAACCACGACCGCCTCCTTTGCAACCGGCTCCACCGCCCGCGGCAACTCCACCTTTTCGCAGGCAAAACTCCGGGCCAGTGCGTCCCATTCCTTCGCCACAAACGCACCCACCGCCGCCTTCGGAATCACCACCTTGCCGCGCAACAACTCCAAGTACATCGGCGGGAGATCCGGACACACCGGCCGGAGCGTCTGATCCCGAAACAGCCACGCCGCACGTTTGCCCTGAATCAACGCACCCCCTGCCGGCAATTCACACCGCAACACCCAATCCCCACTCGCAACCGTTTCTGCAAAAAGCACCGGCTTCAATGCGCTCCCGCTCACCTCCAACGCGCCCGCCCGCCCCAGCCAGACCCGCGGGTGCCCCTTCAACGCCTCCAGCAATCCCACCACCTCCTCCACCGGCAGCGAACACATCCCGGGCAACCCTTTCCCCGGCTGGATCTTGGCCAACACCTGCACCAATCTGTAGTCTCCCTCCGAACACTGATAGCTCCCACCGGCATCCAGCGCCGAAAGCAGCGTCCGCTTCCCCCCGTGCATCACCTCCACCCCAAGCGACACCGTGCCACGCGCCGCCGCCTGCGCAAGGTTCGGCGGAAATACGACAAACAGCTCCACTTTCGCACCCGACGTCGTCGAAAACCCCCAAGGCTTCACGGAGGCCGCCTCCGGCACGCGCGATTCCGCCGGCGGGCGCTCCACCGTCGCCGCGCCGCCGCTTGCTGCAACCGGCTTTTGCGGCGTCGGATTGAGCCGCTCCAGCCCCACCGCCACCGAGTGCGCACAAATCAACCCGCGCAAACGAGAATCCCGGCAGCTGCACAGGTTTTCGAGGTTCGACTTCGATAAGACCTTCAGCCCGGCCCGAAACTCCGTCTCCCCCTCGCGCACCACCCCAAGCAGCAGCGGCTCCTCCCATCGCACCTCCCGGACACGACCCATCGCCTGCAAGGCCTTCGCCTGCTTGAGGACCTGCCACCCGCCTGCATCGCTTAGGTTCCGCTCCGTGAGCACCATGCTACACACCAGACCGCCGCACCCAGTACTCAAAGCTGTCCACAAGCGCCAACCAGCTCGCCTCGATGATGTTGTCGCTCACCCCGACAGTCCCCCACGACACATTCCCATCCGTCGACGTGATCAACACCCGCGTCCGCGCCGCCGTCCCCGCCTGACCGTTGATGATGCGCACTTTGTAATCTTCCAGCCGAATCCAGTCGATCTGCGGATAAAACGGACGCAGCGCTTTTCTCAGAGCCGCATCCAGCGCGTTCACCGGTCCGTCCCCCTCGTCCACCGTGTACTCCACCTGATCCCCGACGCGCAGCCGCACCGTCGCCTCCGTCTTGTTCCACAAACCCGAGCCGCTGCGCCGATAACTGCAGTGGTATTCCTCCAACGAAAACAGAGCGTCGCGCTGACCCAAAAACTTCCGAATCAGCAGCTCAAAAGACGCCTCCGCCGCTTCAAATTCGTACCCTTCCGACTCCAGTTTTTTCACCTCCGCGAGGATCGCATTCACCACGGGCGACCCTTTTTGCAGTTCAAACCCGAGTGCCAACGCCCTCGCCAACACGTTGCTCTGACCGGACATGTCCGAGATCGAGATCACCCGCTCATTCCCCACCAGGGCCGGGTCCACGTGTTCGTATGTGCGCGCCAACTTCTGCACCGCATGCACGTGCAGCCCTCCCTTGTGTGTAAACGCCGCAGTCCCCACGTAAGGCGCCCGGATGTTGTGGGACACATTCGCCAGCTCATCCACAAAGCCCGACAATTCGCGCAACTGCGTCAAATCCACCCCCAGCGGGATCCCCAGCTTGATCTGCAAGTTGGGCATGATCGTCGTCAAATCACAGTTCCCGACCCGCTCACCATAGCCGTTGATGGTCCCCTGCACCTGGCACGCTCCCGCCGATACCGCCGCCAGCGCATTCGCGATCCCCAGCCCGGAATCGTTGTGCGTGTGAATCCCCACCGCGCATCCCAGAGACTCGATCGCACGCCGGGTCACCTCCTTCACAAACTCCGGTAGGCTTCCTCCATTCGTATCGCACAACACAATCAAATCCGCTCCCGCATCCCGAGCCGCGCCGATGGTCGCGAGCGAATACTCCGGGTCCTCCCGGAAGCTGTCGAAGAAATGCTCGGCATCGTAAAACACCTCGCGTCCGTGCGACTTCAGGTACCGGACCGTGTCGCGGATCATCGCCAGATTCTCCTCGAGACTGACCTGAAAAACCTCCGTCACGTGGAGCGGCCACGTCTTGCCCACAATCGTCACCACGGGCGTCTGAGCATCGAGCAACATCTGCACCTGCGCGTCCTCCTCCACCTTGACCTTGCCGCGTCGCGTCATCCCAAACGCACAAATCTTCGCGTGTTTCCACACACGGCGCGAAGCCTCCGCAAAAAAAGCCGCGTCCTTGGGGTTCGACCCCGGCCAGCCGCCTTCGATGTAATGCACGCCAAATTGGTCGAGCCGCTCCGCCACCCGAATCTTGTCGACCACGCTAAAAGAAATACCCGTGCCTTGGGTTCCGTCGCGGAGAGTCGTGTCGTAGATCGTTACTGAGGAAGCAGCCTTCATATATCGGGAGCGGGAACCTAGCCCGCCCTGCTGAGGTTGCCAAGCGAACGTGTCCCCACGCCCATCCTGGCGTCCACGGCGCAGCCCCCCGCACGACTGCCAGCCCGAGGCTCCGGTTGGCCCTCCTGAACAACCGCGCCACGCAGTCACCCCCTCTCTCGTCGAGCGAGGGCTCTCGTTTTCGAAAAAATCCGGTTATGATTTCCCGCCAACGCGTCAGGACCACGGCATGACCTCGCTCTCTCAACCGCCCCCGGCCTCCTGCCCCCAATGCGCTGCTCCCCTCCCGGCCAACTCGCCCGGCGGTCTCTGCCCGCGCTGTCTCATGGCCCAAATCGCCTCCCCCACCAGCGACGAAACTTCCCCTACACCGGATGCCCCACTCCCACCCGAATCCATCGCCCCCCATTTTCCCCAACTCGAAATCCTCGAGTGCCTCGGACGCGGCGGCATGGGCGTCGTCTACAAAGCCAGACAACGCTCCCTCAACCGCCTCGTCGCTCTCAAACTCCTCGCCCCGGAGCGTTCCGCCGATCCCGAATTCGCAGCGCGCTTCGAAAAGGAAGCCCAGGCCCTCGCAGCCCTTAATCACCCCCACATCGTCTCCATCTATGACTTCGGGCAGGCCGGCGGCTTCTATTACCTCCTCATGGAGTTCATCGACGGCGCCAACCTCCGCCAGCTCCTCGACTCCAAACGCTTCACCCCCGAAGAAGCCCTCAGCATCGTCCCACCCATCTGCGAAGCCCTCCAGTGCGCGCACCAACGCGGCATCGTCCACCGCGACATCAAACCCGAAAACCTCCTCATCGACCGCGAAGGCATCGTCAAAATCGCCGACTTCGGTATCGCCAAGATCGTGGCCCCCGGACGCTCCCCCGCCTCCGCAGACCAACTCGGAGCGGAAAACGAATCGCCGCAGCCGGGCCCCACAAAAATCCTCGGCACTCCCGATTACGCCGCTCCAGAGCAGCGCGCCGCCTCACCCCAACTCGATCATCGGGCCGACATTTATTCGCTCGGCGTCGTCCTGTACGAGTTGCTCACCGGCGAACGCCCCACGCAGCCCCTGGACGCCCCCTCCAAACGCAGCCGCGTCGACATCCGGATCGACGAGGTCGTGCGCAAGGCGCTGGAAGCGAGTCCCGAACTCCGCTTCGCCACCGCCGAGGAGTTCCGCGAGGAAGTGCTTCGGTTCACAAGCACCCAGGCCCGGGAAGCCTCGCAGCCGAAACTCACGCCCGTGCGGACCTCGCGGAAATTCGGGATCGTACGCTGGATTGCCGTGGCCGCAGCGATCCCGGTTGCAGCGTATCTGGGCATGTGCGCGTACCTGATTGGACCCACCGTGACTCGCAACCTGGCAGCAAAACTACGCGTGCTTGCCAATGCCAAGACGAAGCTCCCTGCCGCGAGGGATCTCTCCGAGAATTTATTCGAGGACATCCCCGCCGGGGTAGAACCCGATCCAAAAATCGCAAAATTGGTGGTCGGCTCAGACGCACCGGCTCTGTCTCCGGACTGCTGGATCCAAGGCTCTCCCATTGAGAACTGGGACAAGGAAAAGACCTACCTCCTGCTGTTCTGGGAGGATCGTGAAGGCCTCAACGGCCTCGCGAATCACCACAAGGAAGCCCTGCGCCGCCTTGGACGGTTGGGACACAAGTATGCGCCACAAGGCCTCCAGGCGCTCGCCTACGGTCTCGACGACTGGAGAGCCCACAGACCCCCTGGGGAGAAGAGATCGGGCCCAGAGGATTCGAAAAAAGGGGCCCTCGCCGTCCTCCAGGCTCTGGGAGAGCCTCCCTTGTTTCCCGTCGCCCTCTCTTTTCCCGACCCAGGCCCAGACCCAGAGAAACGTTTCGGCCCCGAAAAGGTCCGTCGCCAATGGCTCGACGGTTCAGGCTATACGCACAGAAACATCAAAGGTCCCATCGCCTTCCTCATCAAGGGATTCAGGATCGCATGGATTGGGCACCTCCGAAACCTCCACGACTCCACCCTCGATGAAGTCCTCGCGCCGTCCTTTGATCTCAATTTAGCGGCGACCAAATACGCTGCCCGGTTGAGAGCCCGACAAACGGCGACTCAGAAAGCCGAAACGGGCGAAGCGGTGCTCACCAAATTCTACCAACAACTCCGGGAGCAGCAATGGGAGCAGGCAGAGCTTACCAAGGGAGAGTGGCTCTCATTGCTGCCAGAAAGCCAATTGGACGCTGAAGCAGACACTCTGCAGTTCCACACCCTGGTCGCTCAACAGCGCCTGGATTCCGCGGCGGATTGTCTAAGCAGAATCATCCAGAAGAACCAAAGCGGCTCCTCCGAGGGATTATCCCTCGCTTTCGCGCTGGATTTGGCTGAGGCGGGAAGCAGCTCGGAAAATGCGATGGCGCTAGCGGAGAAGATCGCGCAGCACGCTGGAAAAGGATCGATCGTCGGCCTGCGAATCCTGGCCCGGGTGGCTCTAGCCAGAGGAAAGCAAGCCGAGGCTATCGCGTTCCAAAACGAGGCCATTGCTCTCCTGCCAGAAGACCATCTGGACGCCGCCGAACAACCCAAAGGGCAGCTCCAAGCCGACTTGGACCGCATCGCCCGTGGACTGATGCCCGAACCCAGCGGACGCGTTTGGACAGCGATGCAGCCCAAAAAGAGAGGATGGGACGCGAACGTGAAAGGACTGAAGCAGGGAGACAAAGCGCCCCCCATCTCCGGGTTGCAGTGGATTTCAGGAAAACCTCTGGAGCCCTGGAAACCGGGCCACGTTTACCTCCTCTATTTTTGGAACTCCTCCCGCGAAACATTTAGCCATGTCAAAAGCGACCTCGGGACCCTTCGAAAACTGAACACCGTCTTTCAGGGCCGAAACGTGCATTTCGCCACGGTGAACCTGGATGAAAGCGACGAACAACGATCTCAGCCACTGCTCGGAGAGTTGCTCTCCGCACCAGAAATCGGAACGGCCGTCGACCCCGCTCACACCATTCAAGAACCCTGGAGGCCGTTAGGCGACTGGCAATTCCCGAGGTTCTGTCTCGTGAACGGCGAAGGAAAAGTGGGGTTCACAATCCAGAGTCCTCACGTTCCGTATACCGTCGGCGTGGAGCGGAAGCTGAGGATGGAGCGGAAGCTGGCTCAGGAAATCGAGGAAGCGGTCGAACTGTCTGTGGGGCCCCGGCTTGAAGAACTCCACAGGGTGTTTGAAGAAAGCTTGGAAAAGAAAGAGTGGTCCGCCGCCAAACAAGCACTCGAATCAATGAAAGCCATTGGAGGAAAGGGGAAAACGTTGATTTACGAGAGCGACAATGAACGGCGTATAACCAGCAGCAAATACAACCTGCCGTTCATGGAGGTGCAGTTGCACACGAAGGAGGGAGACCTTCCCAAAGCCCGGGAGGTGGCTCTCCACGCTTCCCAGCATCTTGCTCCCTGCGAGCTCACTGGGATTGCCGTGGCGCTCCTCGATTCCAAGGCCTCCTTCCCGAAGGAAACCATTGCTCTCGCCCACACCTTGGCCCTGAAAGCCAACCAGGAACCCCATGAGTGCGACTTGGGAAAAACGGAACACCTCAAGGTGCTCGCCGAAACCACCTTCCTGCAAGGGGATCTGACCAAAGCCCTCCAGCTCCTTGAGCAAGCCAAAGCCTTTGTCCAAGATCCCGAGGCGCGCGAAGTCCTCGAAGCGATTGCCGCAGCCTTTCAGCGCGGGGAAAGGCCCTGAGCATGCGGGCGAATGCCGCATCCTCAAGTAGATCGACTCGGACGGCCCAATGCGGTCCGGGATCCGCCCGCGTGGAAAAGGCAGGGCGATCAGCACCGCTGATGTCGAGCCACTCCGGAGGGATGGGATAGCGGCCCGGTGGAATCCACGTTCCTCGCGCTGCAACCCCTCCGGGGTTGTCCGTGTGTGGGGCGTGGGTTCCGGTGGTGTCGCTTCGCTCAACCACCGGCTAATCGCCTTTAACCCTTCGGGTTAAAAACACCCTGTTGGATTGGCGTTTACGCCACCCCACAAAAAACCTCCACGCCCACGCCCACGCCCACGCCCACGCCCACGCCCACGCCCACGCCCACGCCCACGCCCACGCCCACGCCCACGCCCACGCCCACGCCCACGCCCA
>JBANFR010000014.1:0-42804 GCA_037975925.1 Verrucomicrobiota bacterium | reverse complement strand
GGGCAGTGCTTGCTTGTACCTCCGAGTGACGGGAGGGGGCGGCGACAGCAGAGTACCCATTCGACTCCCCAAAACTCAATCGGCGGATTCGGCTCTGCGGGAGAAAAGGAGGGGCCTCTGGACTGTGAAAAGGAACACAAGAGGACGGGAGCGCGGGGGGTGCGGGTCTGGATTCGCAATTTGAGAGGGGGTGAATTTGTGGCATCCTCTTCCCCCCATGAACGCTCCCGCTGAGACCACCCCGAACGCCCCAACCGCTTCGTCCGCACCTTTGTCCGCACTGGCCGCCCGGGTTCTGGGATGCCTGATGGAAAAGGAGTTTGTCACTCCGGACATTTATCCGCTCTCGCTGAATGCGCTGACCAATGCCTGCAACCAGAAAAGCAACCGTGAGCCGCTGATGAGTGTGTCGGGGAGTGAGGTGGAGTTGGCTCTCGAGGAATTGCGCCGATTACAATTTGCGACGGCATTTCAGGGGGCGGACTCCCGGGTGCAAAAGTTTAAGCACAAATGGAATGCCGTGTTTGGGGAAAGCGCCGTGGAGCGTGCTTTGCTCTGCGAGTTGTTGGTGCGCGGCCCGCAAACCACGGCTGCGCTGCGAGGGAATGCGGAACGTCTCACGGGAATTCCCGAGGTGGCCGAGTGCGAGGCATTGCTTGTCACGCTGAGTGAACGCCCGGGAGGGCCGCTTGTGGGAAAGCTGGCGCGCCAGCCCGGCCAAAAAGAGGCTCGCTGGGCACACTGGCTCTCGGGTGAGCCCGTTCCCGCTGTAGCCGATTCCTCTGGCGAACCCGTCACCGTCACCATGGCATTGCCGCCTGAGGTGGAGCGACGCCTGGAGTTGCTGGAGGCGGAAGTGGCGTCGTTGCGCGCCGAATTGCTTCGGCTCAAAGACGCCCTGGGCGAGGCCTAGCCCGATCCGGCTCCCGGATCGCTAGGAACGCCCCTTGCGCCTTTTTTTCAAGACCCGTTGCGCCTGTTCCGCAGGCCAAAAGTCGGCAAAAACCCCGCGCTACACGCTGTCTGGATCCGGTGTATCCAGCAGATCGCGAAGCACATGGTGGGGGTCGAGGAGGTCGACCCGCTTTTTGGCGCGGGTGATGGCGGTGTAGAGCAGGTTTTTGGTGAGAAGTCCCGAGTCGCCTCGGGGGGGCATCTCAATGGCGACGTGGTCCCACTCCGAGCCCTGGCTTTTGTGGATGGTGATTGCAAATGCGGGGCGTCTTTTGGGGAGTTGAGCGAGGGGGTAGAACCTGGGTGGGCCCTGGGGGGAGGCGAAAAGCGCCCACGCGGCAGGCGTGGAGGGAAGGGGGGCGAGGGCGATTCCCACATCGCCATTACTCAGGCCGAGGGAGGGGGCGTTGGCCTGGAGAATGACGGGGCATCCGTGCGGAAGCACGTGGAGAGGATGCCGCCGACCGTTCCAGAGCACTTGCAGCGCTTCCTCATTGGCGCGGTCGACCTGGGCGTTGGTGGAACAGAGCAGCTGAAATTCGGACAGGCGTCGGAGGGCGATTTCGAGCTGCGCCGGCGGCGAGTCCGGGGAGAGGTTTTCTAAAGAATCCACCCTGTCGGCCCAGTGTCGCCAGCGATCGAGGCACAGCGATTGGCGGGAATCGGAGGTTTCTTCGCGGTGCCAGGCGAGGCCGCCCGCATCGGAGAGGGGGGCATTTTGGAGAAAAGCCTCCACGGCCTGCGCGGAGTAACGGCTTCCCGGGCGCACCCGATTGGCAAATTCGAGAATCCAGGGGGCGTGTTTTGCACGCCAACTGTAGCGAAGCCCGTAGACGAGTCCGGGAAGGGCCGGGTGAGGAGAATGCCCCGCATGCGGAAGCCCCGTCTGGAAGTGCTCCTCCACAGCGTCTTTGGAAATTTGGAGGCGGCTCGCGAGGCGATCTGCCATGTGCCGGGGGAGGGCGGCGTGGACCGAGCGCTGGACGAGTTCGGAGAGGATTCCGCCGACCTCAACACTTTCGAGTTGGTCGCTGTCGCCGAGCAGGAGCAGGCGTGCGTCGGGCCGGAGCGCCTGGAGAAGGGCGTGCATGAGCGAGAGGTCGACCATGCTGGCCTCATCCACGAGCACCAGCGTCGCATCGAGCGGGTGCAGGGCGTTGCGGCGAAAGGGGCCGCCCCGTTCAGGAGGAATCGGTGCCCACTCCAGGGCCTTGTGGAGAGTCACGGTGCGGATGGATCGCAGAAAGTCGCGTTCCTCCGGAGTCAGTCCGCGCAGTTGGGTGGTGGCTTTGGTGATGGCCTCTGCAAGGCGGCAGGCTGCCTTTCCGGTGGGTGCGGTGAGCAGGAACGATTCGGCGGAAAGCGTCGGGTGAAGCCGTTTCTGAATGGCGAGCAGTGCCGCGGCGGTGGTGGTTTTTCCCGAACCCGGACCACCCGTGAGCACGCCGATGGGGGCGTCGAGGAGGCCGGCGACGGCGAGGCGCTGCTGGGCGTTGTCAAAGATCACTTCCCCAGAGAGTTCATGGGTCGATTGGAAGGGGGGCAGGAGTTCCTGGAGGGCTTCGTAGAGAGCGGCGTCGTCTTCCTGGGGGGAATGGGCCTGGAGGCGAGCGGAAAAAAATGCGCGGATTTGTTGCGCATGCGCGGCGTAGCGGGGGAGCAGAAGGAAGCCATCCTCGATTTGGAAGAGCGCCGGGTGCTGGCGGATGTGCGCTTCCTCCTCGGGGGACACCTGGAGCCGCTGGATGGAAAGCGCGCCGATCCCCTTGCTGGCGGAGCGAAGCAATTCTGCCAGGAGGAAAATGAGGCGACCCTGTGGGGGTGAATCGGCGGCGGCTCGTGCGGAGGCAAACCAAGTGAATCTTGCCAGTTCCAGAAAGCCGTCGGAGCGGTTGGGCCGGGCGGGGAGGGTGTTCATGCGTTGGGGACGGCGAAGAGGTTTCCGAGCGACTCGATGGCATCGAGGGAGGGCCGTTCAAACCAGAGGCCTTGGGATGGAAGCCCTCGCACAAACAGATAGGCGACTCCTCCAAAATGGGTGGCGTGATCGTAGTCGGCGAGGTGAAGCCGCAGGTGCCGGTGAAGGGCGAGGGCGTAGAGGCGTGCTTGCAGGAGATAATGTTTTTCGAGCATCGCATGCTCCAAGGCGCCTGCGCCGTAGTGCTCGAGCCGGTTGCTCTTGTAGTCGGCCACAAACCAGCGGCCTTCGTGTTCAAAAATTAGGTCGATGAACCCCTGCAGAAATCCCTCAAATTCCCCGAAACTCCAAAGGGTCACGCGCTCCGCCCACGCTTTCCGTGGCGGCTCGGAGTGGATGGCCGGGTCCAGCAGGAGAGCCTTTCCAAGCCGACGCGGGCAGAGGGCGTGGAGCGGCAGTTGGAAGTGCATCTCGGTGATGCACTGGGGTTGAAGGAGGCGCAGGGTGGTCGGCGAATGCCCCGGAAGCCGAAGCGGGGAATCCAGGATTGCTTCCAAAGCCGCGCTCCACAGGGAGGGGTCCTCGCTTCCAAAAACGCTTTCCTCAACGCTTTTGCGGTTCCCCAAAAACTCCTCCAAAACATGGTGGAGGCGATCTCCCAAGACAGCCCCTCCGCTTCCGAGAGCCTGGAGCGGGTCTTCTCCCGGAGACTCCAAAAAAGGCGGAGCCACGCCTGCGCTGTCTTCGTCCCGATCAGCGGGCGCGGCGGATTCATGGTCCGATTTGGAGAGGCTCGAAAAGCTGGCGGTCCGGACGAAGGCGAAAGGATAGGGGAGAGGCGGCTCCGGCGGGCAAAGCGCCACCTCCAAGATGGGCCCACTCCGGGGGAGCGGTTCGTCGGGAGCGATTCGCGAGTGGGCGGGAGGCCGTCGAAAGGACACCCCAGGCAGTGCCTGCAGGGCGTCTGGCCATTCGGCGGGCGGCTTTTCGCCGATTCCGAGCCCCGGAAGCTGGAGTAAGGGGGACGCTTTCGGGCCGGCGGCGTCGGACTTCTCGTCGGCGGCGGGGCACAATCCCAAGTAGACGCGGTGGCGCGCCCGGGTCAGGGCGACGTAAAGTTTGCGATGATCTTCCTCGGCCTCTTGATCGGAAGCCAAGCCGAGGTGGACTTCAAAGTCCGGCGAACCCACGTCGAGAGCCCAATCGTTCGAGCGGCGCCAGAGCGCGGCGACCGCTTTTTTGGGCCAAACAACCCGTTTTTTGAGCGTCCAGAGGAAGGGGCAGAACACGATGGGGTACTCGAGTCCTTTGGAACCGTGGATGGTGACGAGCTGGACCGTTGGCGCATCGGTCTCGAGCTTCATGAGAGAGCTTTCCTCAGAATCAGCAGCAGGGGCGCCCTCAGAACCGTCCCTGTCGGCGGCGCGTCGGCGCAGCCATGCGGCGAGCGAGTCGGGACAGGAGCGTCCCCGGGCGTATTCGTGCTGGAGGAGGCTTCCGAGGTGGCGCCAGTTGGTGTAACGGCGCTCTGCGCCCGGTTGGGTGAAATTGGCGTCACGGACCTCGGGCAGGGCCAGCATCCGAAGCAGGGCGGGCAGAGGGCCGCTGCGCTGCAACTCGTGAAATTGTGCGTCAAAATGGGCGCTCCACCGGGCTTGTTCGGCAGTGTCGGCCTGGAGCCGGAGCAGGGTTTGGCCGGAGGCTCCCCCCAAGGGAGTGCCGAGAAATGCGAGCAGTTTTCCGAGCACATTCCCGTGGCCCTGCAACGCACCCAATAGCTCCAGCCAGGCGAGCAAATCCTGCGTTTCTTCGCTCCCGAAGACGCTACCTAGTCCGTTGCCCGAGGACTGGCAGGGAATCCCCTGCAGGGTGAGTTGATGGCGTACCGTCTGCAACTGGGAGTGCTGGGAGGCCAGCACCGCGATGTCCCCGGCCACCAGGGAGCGGGGACGCCCCGTGTGCCTGTCCGCAATGAGGACGCCGCTCGAAAGCAGGCGCTTGCATTCCAGTGCCACCATTTCGGAAAGATGCGCGACGGCCGCTTCGCGCTCCACGCGCTCCGACCAGAGCACCACCAGTGGCGAGGCCTCCTGCGGGTCCTGAATGCGCGACTCCTCGGCTTGGGCCGTCACGGGGATGTATCGGGTGGTTTCTCCTCCGGAAACCGTGTCTTCGAAAACAAAATCCGCGCCGTACAGAGCATTGATCGCACCGATGAGCGGAGCGTCCGAGCGGTGGTTGCGCGTCATCGGAGCGGCGGGCCTCGTTTTGGCCGCAAGCTGCTTGTAGCTGGCCAGGTCCGCTCCCCGAAAACGGTAGATGCTCTGTTTGGGATCCCCGATGACCAAAAAGCAGACGGCATCCGGGTGGTGAAACAGCTGGGAAAGGACGGCGATCTGAACCGCATCACTGTCCTGGCATTCATCCAGGATGGCCGCCTTCAGGCGTTGTCGGACACTGCGCCCGATGCGTTCGGCTGTGGCCGGTTGCCGCAGGCCCTCGTGGAGGGTGGATAAAATGTCGTCAAAGCTGCGGATTCCCGCCGCGGCTTTGCGTTGGGGAAGGTCGCGCGCCACCTTTTGCGCGACGCGACTGCGCAGCAAACGCTGGGACTGCGCTTGAGCCACGCCGTACTGATTCCAGATCAACACAAACGCGGGATCGAGCGCCTTGATTTGTGTGTCGGTGAGGGGCTTCCACTCTCCCTTCTCGAGCAGAAGCCTCAGGGCTTTTTCAACAGCCGCGCGTGAATTGGCGTTCCCCCCCATTTGGGCATGTGCGTTCGGTCCCTTCTCGCGGATCTGCTCCAGGAGATCCGCCACCACCTGGGCGATATCGGCGCTGACTCCCAAAAGTTCAGCGCCCGGGTGGGCACTCACGCAGCGGGCCACCGCGCGCGAATGGGTCGGGTCGATCCCTTCGTGCTCGGCCAGCGCCATGATCTCGTCGTCGGCGATTTCCTGGACCAGAAAGTCGCAATTCTCGACCAAGGTCAGAGCCGGGTCGCAACCCAGCTCCAGGGAATGGCGCGAGATCAGCGACTGGCAGAAACCGTGAAGCGTGGCAATCGGAGCCAAATCAAAGGCGCTCAACGCCTCGGCGAGGCGTCGGTTCAACTCGGCCTGAGGAATTCCACGCGAAAGCGCCTGCTGTAAAACCGACCACTCAGGACCCGTCTGGAGTGCGGCCCCTGGGGATGCTGCGACGGCGGCGGCGTGCGCTTTTCGAAGCGAACTTAGGAGCCGTCTGCGCAATTCCGCCGTCGCCGCCCGGGTAAACGTGCTGACCAGAATTTCCTCCGCCCGCAGCCCTTCCTCCAAGACCAACCGGAGCCAGAGCACGGTAATGGAGTACGTCTTGCCGGTTCCCGCACTGGCTTCGATCGAGTGTGAGCCGCGTAGAGGCTGTTGGAGTGGATCAAAGGAACTCATGGGAGGGAGCGACATTCGCGGAGCCATTCCAAAACGAATCGGTGAACCCGCCACGCCAGAGGAAATCCCGGTTCCGGCAGCCAATCCGGCAGGGGGGTGGGGGGTGTCCAATCCAAGGGGTTGAGGCAACCCCGGAACGCGTACTGAGTGGCGGGAGAATTTCGAGCGGCAGGCGATCCATCCGACCCCTCCCTGGACCAGGATTTCCACCCTTCGGCGAGGGCTTCGTCGATCAAGGAGGCATCCACGGTCTGACCCGTCTTGGCCGCTTTGGCGATGCGCTTCTCGATCGCCTCCGCCGTGCCCGGCCAAAAGGGCAGGGGAAGAGTGCATGCCAGTTCATGAAGCCGGAGCATCTTTGCCAAAAGCGCCCGGGATTGTTCGGCACTTCCGAGCCGGAGCACGGAATTGTCGGATGCCTCCGATTGTGAAAACAGGGGGATGGCCGAGCGCAGCGGTGAGGCGCAGGTCGCCTCGGTTTCACTCGCCCGAAGCATCAGCGCATCCAGTGTGAAAGTGAGCTCCGTCTTGAGGCTTTTTTTGGAGGCCGACACCCACACCGCCTCCGGCGCCCCCGGTGTTCGGTACCACCCCTCACTGAGCCGTCCCTCCAAAATACACGCCTCCCCCGGCCTGTATCGGGGGGACTGGAGCGCCACCCGAAACACGCCGCTTAAACGTTCCTCCGCACGGAGCGGAGGCTCCGGAGTGGGGGGGAGTTTCTGGCGTTGCGCCTCCAAAATCCGCTGGCCGATTTGCGCCCGGGGCAGCAGTCCGCTTTTTTCCAGACGATCCAGGAGGGGCTCAAGCGGGAGCCCTTCGACGTGGGGCGGCAGCAGACGGGACCGAATTTCCCAACCGGCGAGCCCATCCGCTTCCAGATGGTCGCTCCCGTCCAGGCTGGCGGTCTCCTCCGGCAGACGAATACCGAGGCCTTCCAAAAAGATGCGAGCCGGCTCTTTGAGGAGCTTGCGCAGTTCAGAAAGCGCCAAGGACGATGGAGCGGGGCCCGGCGGCGGCATGGATTCCCGCCAGAGGCCCCTTGCCGACGCCGCCTCAAGCGGACGCGACAGGAGGAGGGCGGCTTCGTAATCGGCCCTCGAAGTGTTGCGTGCCCCCGCGGAACTCTCTGCAAGGAAGGCCCTGGGGCTAAACCCGTTGAGCGGGTGCGTAAAGCGGATCACTTCGTGGGGAGCCGGGTATCCCGGGAGGTGAGCGCACTCCCCGTCCACGGCCTGGCAAAGGTCCGCCAGGGCCGTCGAGGGCGGAATTTCCTCCGCGTCGTCGTCTGAGCCTCCTTGGTAGGACAACACCAAACGATCGCCCGCCGAGAGCACCGCCAGCAACAGGGCGTGGCGGTCCGCATCGCGGACACTGGGATCGCCCGTGTGAGAGGCCCGCGCAAGCGGATGCCATTCGGGCCGGTCGTCCTTTCGGGGAAACGTGCCGTCATTGAGTCCGGCGACGAGCACCATCCGCGCAGGAACCCCCGCATACTGGCGCAGATCCGCGACGCAGATGCCGCCGCCCCCCCGGGCTCCGGATTCCGCGAGGGAGGCGAGTTTTTCCGAAAGCAGGCGCAGGAAGGCTTCCGCCGTCAGAGGGCATTGCGGGAGGCGGTCTGCGCGCATTAGCGAGGGGAGAACACTGGTGCTGAGCTTTGAAAAATGCGCAGCCGCCGGGCCGGATTCGCATTCCAAAAAGGTCTCCACGATTTGGAGCAAGTGACGGATCCATACAGATAAGCTCTGGGCGGTTTTCTGGGTCCAAAGGGGACGCGCTTCAGCCAGGGCATGGACCAGGGCTGACAACCGGGCGAGCGCGTTCAGACTCAGCCCCGAGGCACGCTCCAGGGCGACGGTTTCCCATGGCCCTTCGGGCGAGCGTAGCACCGAATCGCGCGCCTCGGCGGCAACGAGGGCACCGAGGCCAAGGCGCTGAAGCGCCCATCCCAGATTCCAGCGAGCCTCTTCAAAGGGCTGGAATTCCGCCCGGTGGCAACCATCGAATCCCCAGCGAAATTGGGCGTCCCGCAGCCAATTGATTAGTTCTTGGGGGTCGGAATCTGACTCGTCCAAGCCGAAACGCGCGGCAATGAGCGGGTTTTCGATCAAAATTTGGAGGTCCTCCAGGGAAAGCCGTCCCCGGAGTTTTTCGATGAGCAAAAGCAGGCTTTCGCCAAACACCGAGGGCACCGTTTGCCCAAACCCAAGCAGGCGGAAGGGGAGCGATCCCTGGGGGAAATCCTCCACACGGAAAGCCGCCTCCACAAAGGGCGCCTGCCTTTTGGGATCTGCCAGCAAGAGCAGGATTTCTTCGTAGCGCAGGTCCGGAATTTCACTTCGCGCCTGGAGGATGCGGTCCCGGCAAATTTCGAGCTCTCGCAGGGTGCTGCGGGCGGAATGCACACTCAGCGACGCGTCTTCGGGCAGGAGAACGGGTCGGGCTTCAGGGGGAAGCGGTTGGGCGCGACGGCAGGAACTTTGGAGACGGCCGAGCAGGTTCGGAACCGGAGGCGGACTCGGTAGGGCGATCCCTCCTTCGCCAAAGGCCAAAAAAGTGTCCGCAAGCTGACGCTGAAGGTCCTGCGAGCACCGTCCCAAAGCCCACAACAAACCACCCGGATGCCACTCGGGATCGCTCCCAGAAACCGAGGAAACACGACGTCCCCGCAATCGGCAGTCGGCCCAGTAGTCGAGGCTGGGGGAAAGCGCAAAGAGGTGAAGACGCTCGGGGTGTGCGGCAGCGAGCGCTTCGGAGAGTTGAATGAGACGCTCGAATTGGACCGCCGGAAGACCGGCATCCAGCAGGATCCACAAGTGGGGAAGACCGCCCCGCCGCTGCCACGTCTCCATCCACTGACGCGAAGCAAGGGCGAAGGCTTCCGGACTGACGCATCCCAGGTGCGGACGCAGCACCTCGCTCACCAACGGGTGTTGGGTGAGTTTTTCCAAAAACGAATCCGCCTCCCAGCATCGGGCGCGGGGTCGGCACAGCAGCGCATCATCCACGGCCTTGGCAAGGGAAGTTGCCCACTGCAGGGCGGAGGCGGAAATCGGCTCAAGGGGCTCCTGAGTCGAGACCGGAAAATCAGTGCAGTCGCGAAATTCCGGAAGCACCTTCGCAATCGCAAAACGAAGACTTTCAAAGTCAAAGCGCCCCAAGTCGCCAGCCGCCGCCTGCTCGATGAGTTCCCGGATTTCCACCTCCTGGCTGTGAGAAGCGATCCCGCTCAGGCGAGCCCATTGCTGCTGTAACCTCTCCGTGCGGCCACGCCCGGGAAGGATTAACCAGTGGCGGGCGCGGGGATCGCGCACGGCGCACAACGCTTCCGCCATGGTTTGCAGGAGAATTCCCGGGGTTTCGGCCAGAAAAAGCATGGCCGGGAATGGTTCCCCAAAACGCTGGCCGAGCAAGGCCACGCTTTGGGTTTTCCTCGACGAAAAGTTCGGTCGCCGGGCCTTTCGAGCGGTGACTCAGAGCTGGGACGTGCGCGGCACCCGCCTCATCTTACCCCTCCGGGCGAACGCAGGAGCAGGATTAAGAAAAACAGACTCCCAATCACACTGGTCACCATGCCAATCGGGATTTCCTGTCCGCTCAAGGCGACGCGCGCAACAAGGTCCGAGAGCACCAGAAGAAGCGCTCCCCCCACCACACAGGCCGGGATCAAAATCCTGTGACTGGCTCCAAACAGCGCCCGCATCGCGTGGGGGATAATCAGCCCGACAAACCCGATGATCCCGCAGGCGGCCACCGTTGAAGCCGCCAGCAGCGAAGCGATCATGAGGAGCAACGTTTTGGTGTGCCCCAGACGGATCCCGAGGTGGTGAGCGCCTTCCTCGCCCATCGCGAGCAAATCAAGGTGCCAGTGAAACGCAAAGGCGGAGATTACTCCAATCACCGTATAGGCTAGAAGCCCCCGGACATATCCCCAATCACGATAAGCCAAACTTCCGAAAAGCCAGTGAAGGGCGGATCGGAGTTGCTGGTTTTCCGCAGAGAACAGAAGAAAGGTGGTCACTGCCTGCGCCAAAGCACTGATACAAATTCCGGTGAGTAACAGGTGGCTTAAGGATAAGGCACTTCCTTTGCGCGCCATTGCGTAAACAAGGCAAGCAACTCCCATCGCCCCCGAAAAAGCGAGAAAGGATACCGAATTTAATCCCCATAAACTGGAATCCCATTTCAAACAAAAGGCGATCACTGCGCCCAATGCCGCTCCAGAAGAGACCCCGGTAATATAAGGATCGGCTAATGGATTTCCAAAAAGAGATTGCATGATCAGTCCGGCCAGCGCCAAGTGCGCCCCCGCCAATACTGCTAAAACAATTCGAGGCAGGCGCAGTTGCAGAAGGATCCCGGTGCTTGCGGGATAAGAATGAGCAAAGTCCTGTCCTTTCCACCAAGCAATCAAAGAGGCATCCCATGGAAAACGGGAACCCTCTGCTGGCAACCCCCAGAAAAGCGAAACCAGCACCCCGACTAAGAGAAGTGCCCCCATCGCTGAAAATAGAAATAAGGGGCGTTTCCAGTTCATCTCGAGGGAAGGCGTGGAATAAAAAAGGACTTACGGCCCGTTTGCATATCGTTTTGGACCACCATGCGAACAGAATAAGCGGTGGACAGCGCTTCCTCATGGAGGACCTCGTCAACCAGCCCATGGGCAACGATTTCCCCCGAGCGCATCAAAAGCACGTGGGTGGCAAACTCGGATACCCACTGCAAGTCGTGACACACACACACAATGGTCTTTTGTTCCTCTCTCCGCAGGCGGGCCAACAGCTCAAAAATCTGTACCTGATGGGACAAATCCAGAAACGCATTCGGCTCGTCCAGAATCAGCACCGGCGCCTCCTGCGCCAAGGCTCGCGCCAGCGCAACACGCTGGAATTCACCCAAACTGAGTTCGGTAATTTTTCGGGAACGGATATCGGTGAGACCGGTCCGCTCCAACGCGTGAGCGACCGCGACGGGATCAGAGGCCAGTCCACGGCCGTACCAACTTTGGTGGGGAAACCGACCGCTGGCCACGAACTCCTCCACGCAAAAACCAAACACGGGTGCGTTCCCCTGAGGGACGACCGCCACCTGTTGCGCAAATTGCTTGCGAGAAATTTTGGCGAGGGGAATCCCTCCCAAACTCAGCTCGCCAGAGTAGGGGATTAGTCCTGTGAGCGTCTTGAGAAGCGTGGTTTTACCCGAACCGTTGGGGCCAACGACACAAGTCCACCCTCCCGCTGGAATATGAAAGCTGAGGTTGTTCAGAAAACCACCAGGGCCCGCGCACAAACCCACCGCGTCAAAGGCGAGCGGTTTTTTCATGGGGTGGGGGAGGAAATGGGGGACGTGCCCTGCAGCAACTCCGCGACACGCTCAACCGCCTCTGCCACCCGCGGACCGGGAATCGAAAGCAGAGAATCAGGCACCTCATAAACGCGCCCTGCTTGCACGGCGGCAACGTGTTTCCAAAAAGGGTCGGTCTTCCAGAGAGCCAGAATGGGAGCGATCCTCCCCTGAGCCGATTCAGAAGAGGCAATCAAGATCACCTCGGGGTTTTCGAGGAGAACCTTCTCTTTGGAAAGCAGAGGCCAATCGTTTCCCAGCGAAGCGGCGATGTTTGAAGCACCACTGATCTCCAGAATCTCTCCGGCAAAAGTCCGGTTGCTCGTGCTAAACAAAGACTGCGTCCCGTACAACAAAACGGTCTTCGGACGTTTGTTTTCCGATAAGCTTTTAGCTACCCGATCGATCCTCTCTTGAATGCCTTCAACCAGGGCTTTGGATTTTGAGGAATGATTCAAAATTTTCCCCAAGAGATCCATTTCCGATAATATCGACCGAATTTCTTTCGCATCCCACACCGCAACATTCAACCCAAGGAAGCGCATTTGACGCACCGCCTCCCGAGATGTCAGACGGGTTGCTAAAATCAAATCGGGTTGAATTTGAAGTAACTTCTCTATTTGCGGATCTTGCGGGCCGCCTATTTTTGGAAGACGCTGCGCCTCCCGAGGGTGATTGCAGTACCTTGTATTTCCGAGCAATCGATCCCCGCAGCCCAGCGCAAACAGAGTTTCAGTCAAGCTGGGAGCTAATGAGACGATGCGAAGCGGAGCTTTCGGAAGAGTAATCCGCGTTCCCTCCGCGTCACAAAACACGAAGGGGTAACGCGTTTCCAAAGGCTCCGAATAGTTCGCAAGAGGAGCGGGATTTGGAGAGAGATTTGCAGCGCACAAATTTGCAACCATTGCACCTCCCAAAAGGGCCAAGCCCCCAAGCAGTGCCATCCTTTTCAAGGCGGGTACCGTGGCTTTACGGATGATACATCTGCAATTTCCTCCGCTGCTCCTCGGTGAGCGGGGTAAACTCCAACTCTACGCCGGGCAAAGCCGAGCGAAGACTTTCCAACTCCGTATCACTCAAAGGGGTCTCGTGAAGCGAGAGCTTTTTCAGATTCGCCAGCCCTGCCAGTGCTTTCAATCGCTCCACGCTAAAGTACGCCTCACCAATCTTCAGTCTTTCCAAAGACTGGATTCGCAGAAGATGCGAGATCGAACTATCGCTCAAACTCGGGGCTTTGATCCCTCGTCTGGGCAAACGTTGGCCAAGACGGAGCGATTGAAGATTGGGAAGTTTGGCAATTTCCGCATTCCCAGCCTCCGTTTGCCACGTGTGCCACGTCGACAGTTGCTTCAGTTGTGTGATCTCGGCAATCGCGGCAAATGCATCGTCGCCTATCGACATTCCGGCCAAAGTCAGGCTTTCGAGTCGGGGAATGTCTTTCAGTTGCCTCAAACCGACTCCCGTAAAGCCGGGCATTTGAAACGAGACGTGGAATAGCGAGAGGGATCGCAGACTCTTGAACTGCACAAGGCGAGCCAACCCCTCATCAGAAATTTGTGCCCCGTCGACACCAAACGACTCCAAGTTTTGAAGGGAACTCAACAGGGGAAGCGTTTCGTCCGTCAGTGCTTTGCAACGGCCGTACAGCGTGAGGTGGCGCAGTTTTGAGAGCTGTCCGATGAGGCGCAGCTCCGCTTCCCCGACTAAATTGCACTCCCTGAAATGCACCTGGGTGAGCGCATCCCCCAAAAAAACAACCCGAGCGCCCACCTGTTCCAGAGCCTTCCCTGTCTCGATATCGTCGGCGCGCAAAAATGGTCCCAGGCCGAAAACGGCAATCATCAAAAGGAAAATAGGCCGTAGAAGAGCAAAAGGACGCATGGGTTTGGTGTTTATCAAAGCCGCTTTTTTAGTTCACACTCCCTTTTTGGCTTTTTCATTATGCAATTGGAACCTGCACAGCTTCTTTCGTTTGCCCGTAACGTCGGAACTCCCTTTTGGCTCTACGACGCAGCCACTCTCCGCCAGCGTATTTCCGAGATTCAGGAAATCACCGGTGACGGCATTCAAGCGCGTTTTGCAATGAAAGCGTGTCCCGCCACGAAAGTTCTCCGGGAAATGCAAAAAGCGGGAATCTGGATCGATGCAGTCTCCGGAAACGAAATTTTAAGGGCAAAAAATGCGGGACATGCCGTGGGACACCAACCCCCTGTCATTCTCTACACGAGCGACGTCTTTCGGGATAACGCCCTCTCCGTGGTACTGGAAAACGGGATTCTGCCGAATGTCGGTTCGCCCGGGATGATCTCGGAATTGCATGCAGCAGGGTACCGGGGACCCATTTCTCTGCGCGTGAACCCAGGCTTTGGCCATGGACATGTGAATAGCTGCGACACAGGTGGGCCCAGCTCCAAGCATGGAATCTGGCACTCGGATTTGGAGACGGTCGCAGCGCAGGCTCAAGCGCTCGGTCTCAAGATCGTCATGCTCCACGCGCACATCGGGAGCGGACCGCGTTTTGAGGAATTGCACGAAAACTTGGAACGGTTGGCTCATGAATTCGCTCAACTCCTGCCTGCCTTTCCCCATCTGGAAGCAGTGAGCCTCGGCGGCGGAATTCCACACAATTACCGGGACGCTTCCGCTCAGATTCCATTACCTCCGTTGAAAGCCCTATTCGCGCGCTGCCGTGCGCGCCTCTGTGAGGCGGCGGGCAGGCCTATCCGCGTCGAAATCGAACCGGGACGCTATTTTGTCGCATCCGCCTGCGTCCTCGTGAGCCGCGTCATGGAGGTCAAAGCCACCCGCTCGAACCCGAAGGGACAGGGAGCCACCTTCGCCATGGTCGATGCGGGCTTTGTCGATCTCGTCCGCCCGGCCATGTACGGCAGCTTTCACCGAATCGAGGTGATCTCCAAAGATGGCTTGTCCCGCCCCGAAGAGCCGATTGTGGTCGCAGGTCCCCTTTGCGAAAGCGGGGACGTTTTCACGCGCGACGATGCGGAGCTACTCCAACCGCGCCTCCTGCCGCGTCCGATCCCCGGTGACCTCCTCCTCCTCCGCGATGCCGGCGCTTACGGATACGCCATGAGTTCCAATTACAATTCCATCGGACGCGCCCCCCAATTGTGGCGGGAAAGCGACGGATCGGTGGAACTCATCTCGCGCCGCGAAAATCTCCAGGATCTTCTCAATGCGGAGGTCTCCGAACCGTTGATCTAGGCGAGACCCTGTCCCGCCATCCATCCAGGCCCTGCCGCGCCTGCGGCGGGCCATCCCTCGCCATGTCCGACGATTTTTCGCCCGTTCGCTTCGGGGGACCGCACTACGCCGTAGGCTTTTCACCCTGGAAAAAACCGCTGGTCCGCGGGTTTTTGCCGGAGTCCCAGATCGCATTTGTCCGCAATCTCAATTCGGTGCCCTGCGATGCCTCACTCATGGTGTGGGGCCGATCGCAAGATCCCCAAATCCAGCGCGCCATTGAGAGTGGTCGCCTTGCCAGCGACCCGAAAGTGATTCGGCTCGAAGACGGTTTTCTGCGTTCGGTAGGGTTGGGCGCGGGACTCACGCGTCCGCTCTCGTGGGTGGCCGACCCCCTCGGAATCTACTACGACGCGACGCGGCCCTCGGGTCTCGAGGACTTGCTCAGCACCCACCCTTTTCCTCCCCCCTTGCTCCAGCGCGCGGCAGCTTTGAGGGAAAGGGTCGTGGCGCTGAATCTGACCAAATACAACGTGGGGACCCAGGGCTGGACCCGCCCCACAAACGCCTCAAGGGTGATTTTGGTCCCCGGCCAGGTTGAAGCGGATGCCTCCTTGCGTTTTGGTTCACCCCGAATCCGCACGAACCTCGAGTTGCTCCGCGCCGTTCGGGAATCTCATCCGAGTGCATTTCTGGTTTATAAACCCCACCCGGATGTCGCCTCGGGATTGCGGGGAGCCGGAGCTGGCGAATCCCAAACCCCGCTCTGGTCCGACTGCGTGCTAAAAGATGTGTCGATGGCGGATGTGTTACCGGAAGTGGATGAAGTGCATTTGCTGACCTCCCTCACTGGATTTGAGGCGCTTTTAAGAGGAAAAAAGGTGGTGTGTTACGGGCTTCCCTTCTTCGCGGGCTGGGGACTCACCGAAGATCGCGAGCCGACTCCGCGCAGAGGACGAAGCCTCTCACTGGACGCTCTCGTTGCAGCGACGCTTGTTTTGTATCCCCGTTACCTGAGCCGAACGACCGCCCAGATGGTTTCGCCCGAAACAGCGTTGGACGAATTGGTCGCCTGGCGCGAATTGGAGCGGCGGCGCCCGAGAAGTTTGACTTCGCGCATCGCAGCAGTATGCACACGGGGGTTGGTCTCTCTTTTTAACAGGATTCATGATCAAAGGCGGTCTCGCTCAATTTAAGGGGAAGCGCATTCTGCTGCTGCAGGGACCGGTCGGTCCCTTCTTCCGGCGTCTTGCGGAAGACCTCGAGTGGGCGGGCGCGCAGGTCTGCAAAATCAACTTCAACGGAGGCGATTGGGTTTTTTACCCGCAAAAATCCACCCTCTACCGTGGCACCCCCGAGGAGTGGCCCGCCTTTTTTGAGCAATTTGTCGCCGAAAAAGGGATCAATTTTGTTTTTCTTTTCGGCGATTGCCGCCCAATCCACATCGCCGCTCATGGCGTCGCCAGAAGGCTCGGCATCGAGGTGGGGGTTTTTGAAGAGGGCTACATCCGCCCCGACTATGTCACTTTCGAACGTTTCGGGGTGAATGCTCACTCCTCCCTCCCAAGAAACCCGCTGGTTTACCTCCACACATCCGTTCCGACTCCGCCGGCGCCCCAGCGAGTCCGCCCAGCCTTCTGGATCACCGCGCGCTGGGCGATGCTGTACTACGCCGCCAGCCACGCATGCCGCTGGCTCTTTCCTCACTACCGCCATCACCGTCCCCTCCAGATCTGGGAGGGATTGCACTGGTTGCGTGGCTTTTGGAGGCGCTGGCATTACCGGATCCTTGAGGAGGACGTCGAAACCACCCTCTCCGGTCCGCTTTCGGGCAAATACTTTCTCGCGGCCCTTCAGGTGCATGTGGACTCCCAAATCCACGTCCACTCGGGCTTTGGTTCGGTTCAGGAATTCATCGGCGAGGTCATGACTTCCTTCGCCTCGAATGCTTCTCCCGAAGACCACCTGGTCATTAAACACCACCCGCTCGACCGGGGTTACCACGACTACACCCGTTTCATCGACCGACACTCGAGGCAGCTCGCCATCGAGGGACGCGTGCACTACATCCACGACCAGCACCTCCCTCTGCTCCTGGATCACGCCAAGGGCGTCGTCGTCATCAACAGTACAGTCGGAATGTCTGCCGTTCATCATGGGAAAGCCGTGAAGGTTTGCGGAGACGCTTTCTACGACATGCAAGGCCTCACCTTTCAGGGATCCCTGGATGCATTCTGGCAGAAAGCCCCCACTCAAACTCCGGATCCCAACCTCTATCTGCGCTTCCGAAATTACCTGATTCGCACCACGCAATTAAACGGCAATTTCTACCGTCGCCTCCACGTCCCCGGTGTCGCCTCGGGACTCGTCTGGGCCGATGATTCCGAAAAAGACGCCGCTGCCGCGGATACAAACGCTGCAGGGGAACCAGAATCCCATCGTCCCCGAGACGTCGCCTGAGCGCGGGGCACGGCCCTCAAACCGGGCCACCCAGGCTCCCCCCGTTTCTCTGGCTCTCGCCATTGCCGATCAATCGCTGGGAATCCCACTGTGTTTCAGAACAAAATTCCCGCAGAATCTCCCCACGACTTCTCACCCACATCGTGCGTTATGGGCATTCGACACATTTTTATCTCCCCGGGACACAATTACTTCGGCCATTACGGACAAGCTCCAGGGACACACCCCATGGTCGAAGTTCCCGAGGTCCATTGCGTGGCGGGTCAAGGACTGAAGGGGGATCGTTTTTTTGGCTATAAACCGGACTACAAGGGACAAATCACCTTTTTTGCCTGGGAAACCTACCAACAAATCCAAAAACAATTTTCGCAAGCTCCCACTTCTCCCTCCGTTCTCCGGAGAAATGTCGTTACCGAGGGTCTCGACCTGATGGGGTGGGTGGGAGTCGAGTTTGAGCTCCAAGGGGTGCGCTTCTTTGGAACCGGAGAATGTGCCCCCTGCGAGTGGATGAACCTTGCCGTCGCTCCCGGTGCCGAGGCGTTTCTCAAAGGTCTCGGCGGTTTACGCGCCAGAGTCCTCAGTGACGGCATTCTCCGCTGCGACTCCCCCCCTGTCTCCTGAGCGGTGCATCGGCTCCGGGTTCGCAGAGCGGGGGAAGCCGACGAAGTCTCAAGAGCGCCGCGATTTGCGGAAGTGCCTCGAGGGTGAGCGCGAGATGGGTGCGTAGAAGCAGCCAATTGTCCCGCAAGTACCGGAAATGACTCACCCCCCCTCGGCTTCTCGATGGATAGATGACTTTTGAGAGAACATTCAGTGGCCGAACCCCCGCCCAATAGAGACGCACTGCCAACTGCGTCTCGAAATCAAAACGCCGGCCCGCCGAAGTGTCCCTCAGAGCCGAGAGGGAAAGTTGAATGGGATACACCCGAAAACCAAAGAGGGAGTCCCGAATACCCGCGCTCAGGGTTTCCAAGCGAGTCCACCAATTCCCCACGCGCCGCCAGTAGACTCGAAGACGTGGCGCGTCCGCACCAAAATCCGGGACACCCAGGATCATGGCCTCGGGGTTCCGCCCGGAAAGCGTCATCATGGTGGGGATGTCTCGCACCGCATGCTGCCCGTCAGAATCCATCACCAACGCGTGGGTAAATCCCCGGGCATGCGCCGCCTCAAATGCCGCGATCACGGCAGCTCCTTTTCCCCGGTTTTCATCAAACCGGATCGTCTCGAGTGTTCCAAAAGCACTCCCGAGAGGTTCCGCACATCTCTCACTCCCGTCGGTGGAGCCGTCTACGACCAAAAAAACCGGCCAACCGGTCTCAAGCACTTCCCTTAGAGTTTTCTCCAACAAGCATCCTGAATTGTAACTCGGAATGACAATGCAGTGGCTAGGAAGGATACCCATGTTCGAACATATTCTTGCACCTTCGAGTCAGCATTCCGATCACGCAAGAAACGGCGCTCACCTTGAACACGGCCGACCTCGGTGAGGAACGGAAAAGCCACCACGCCTCCCTCCCTAAGACGTCAGGGAGCCGAAACTTTAGATGTCCCTTCCAAAATGGCCTGAGGTACGATGGCCTTAGCGACGATGTTGAATTCGATATTGTTGACGACCCACCCCGAACGCGACTTGAAACAATCAAAGAGCCCATAGAGAGGCCCTCTTTCATATTTAATGATGAAATACAGTCTCTGCACGGATGGCGCCACAGCAACGAGGCGAATAGGCTCAAATCCCGAAATTTTTCCGTAAGCTCCTTCCACCTGCGAAAGAAGTGTCGTGATGTTATTATTTGTGGTGGTATCTTTTTCCACCGGAGAACCTTTTAACCAAGTCGCCAGAGCCTCTTTTGCTCCGGTAGCCTGATATACAGCGAGGCCTTCGGTAATAATCTTTGGAATCTCCGGCTTGGGAGCCAAGGTTGCTTCCACTTTAGGCTCAGGCTTCGAAAACCCAGTACTCCATCCAGTGAGCATTAACAGGCTGGTTGCTGTGAATATTTTATTCATGGAAATATAAATGAAGCGCCCAAAGTGGGAGGACCGAATATTGATTGTGAATCAATGCGGAGCAAATTCCAGAACTGCTTGTTGAATGTCAACCGATGTGCAAGGTCCGCCCTCCGGGAGGGCTTTGGCGCCAGTTGCTCCCTTGCGAAAATCTCAGGACCTTGATCCCGTCTCTCGCGCTGGAGATAGCTCCAGCCCTCTTCTTAGCAAGCACGGTGCCCACGCCCAATCTCACCCCGCTTGAATCAGTTCTCAGCCTCACCCTGCGAGCCCACGGCCCGTCGAATGCGTTTGGCTGAGCCTGATCGGTTGCCATCCAACGGTGGGAACGGCGAGAGATGCCGCCGGATCAAAACAGGCGACCCACGTCTGAGAATCGATTCCGCGGACTTTGCACCTCCCACGGCCATGCTTCGGGGCGGGGGGCGTCCTCAGGATTCCTTCTCTGCTTCCGCCACCACCCGGCGCATCTTGAGAAGACAATCCGCATTCAGCGAAATGCTATCCAGCCCCGCACGAACCAGGAACCTTGCAAAGTCAGGATAATCGCTCGGAGCCTGCCCGCACAGCCCCACCGGCTTGCCCGCCACATGCGCCCTTTTCACAAACTCTTCAATCGAGCGAGTCACGGCCAAGTGCCTTTCGTCAAAGAGGGACGAGAGTTTTTCCGAGTCGCGATCCACGCCAAGAAGCAGCTGGGTCAAATCATTGGAGCCGATGGAAAACCCGTCGAACAATTCGGCAAACTCCTCGACCAGCACTAGGTTGCTGGGAATTTCGCACATCATCCACACCTGCAACTCCTCTTTCTGGCGACACAGGCCGTGCCGCTCCATTGCTTCCAACACACCTCTTGCCTCCTGTGGAGTTCGACAAAAGGGCACCAGGACACGCACGTTTTTGAGACCCATTTCCCCGCGGACCCGCTCGAGGGCACGGCACTCGAGCGCAAATGCCTCCCGAAACTCGGGATCCAGGTACCGGCTCGCTCCGCGAAACCCCAGCATCGGATTTTCCTCGCGGGACTCATACGCCGCCCCACCCAGCAACTGAGCGTATTCATTGGTTTTGAGGTCGCTCAACCTCACCAGCACCGGACGAGGGAAAAAAGCCGCAGCGATCTGGGCAACCCCTTCTGCCAGTTTGGAGACAAAAAACTCAGCTCCATCGGCATAACCTCTTCTCAAAGAACGGATTTGTTCCCGCAGAGCCGGGGCGAGCTCCGCCTCATGCAACAAAGCCAGGGGGTGTACTCCAATTTCCCCCGCAAGAAGGAATTCTTCCCGCACCAAACCCACGCCATCGCAGGGAAGGTCGCGCAAGCGGAAGGCCTCTCCCGGATCAGCGAGATTCAGGTGGAGCAGGGTCCTCAGCGGCGAGTCGGATACTGGGGGAAGCGGCTCCTCGTCAAATGGCAAAAGCCCCTCTAGCAGGACCCCATTTTCGCCAACGGCGCAATCGAGGGTAGCTTCCTGGCCTTCCTCGACCCCGGAGGTGGCGTTGCGAGCGCCCACCAGCGCCGGGACACCCAATTCCCGGCTCACAATCGCTGCGTGACAGGTCCGGCCCCCGCGCTCGGTGACAATGCCTGCTGCGAGCCGCATGATTGGCTCCCAGTCCGGATCGGTGCGCTCGGTGACCAGAATTTCCCCCCTCTGGAAGCGGTGCATTTCTGAGGGGTTTTTGAGAATCCGCACTCTTCCCGCTGCGATTTTGGATCCGATGCTTACCCCCCGCAGGAGTACTCGGCCCTGTTCCTTCAGCACAAAGCGCGTGGGGGTATGTTTCGCGTTCTGCGTGTGCACCGTTTCCGGTCTGGCCTGTACAATTTCCGGTTCCGAATCCCCCCCCATCCAGGCCCACTCGATGTCCATCGCCAGATCGCGCCCCGCCACTCTGCGGTAGTGCCCTTCGATCGCTTCAGCCCAGCGCGCCAGAGTCAATATCGTACTCTGGTTGAGCACAAAACTCTCCCTCTGGGAGGGGGAGACGGGTTGCGTGCGGACTCCCCCAACGCCCTCCGCCACGGGAACCAGTCGCGAATCACGGCTTCCAAAGCGCCGGTGCAGCACCGGATTCGACGCCTTGTGCAGCATCGTTCTAAAAACCAGATATTCGTCCGGCACCACTTCCCCTTGAACCAGTGGCTCCCCGAGGCCCGGAACGGCGTTGATAAGGATCACGTCCCGGCAACCCGTTTCCGTGTCCAGCGTAAACATCACCCCCGAGGCCCCCTCACTGACGTCCACCATCTCTTGCACCCCCACCGAGAGCGTCACCGTCCCCGTAAACCCGCGCTCGACCCGGTAGCTGAGGGCTCTATCGGTGTACAGGGACTCGAAGCAACGATGGCACGCCTCGATCAATGCCTCTTCGCCCCGCACATGGAGAAAGGTTTCCTGGGCCCCGGCAAAGCTGGCTTCGGGTAAATCTTCGAGCGTGGCGCTGCTGCGTACAGCGACCGCCGCTGGCTGCCTGGCACCCCAGCGCATTTTTCCATACGCGCCAACAATCGCCTCCTGCAACGGATCGGGAAGGGGAGTTCCCCGAATGGCCTCCCGCACTCGTTGGCCGGTTTTCCGCAGCGACTCCAAATCCCGGAGGTTGCCTTCCTTGGTCTCCGTCTGCACCCAGTCCCAAAGCCCACTTTCTTCCAAATACCACCGGAAGGCGGCCGCTGGGATCGCAAACCCCCGTGGAACCCGGATGCCGAGCTCCGATGCAGCCCGGGTCAGCTCACCCAGCGAGGCGTTTTTTCCACCGACCTCCGGGAGGTCACGAAGGGAAACCTCCTCAAACCACCGCACGCAAGCCGCCTCAGGCAAATTGGATGTTTGAACCATGTCAGTGCGAGCGCGGCTGTCCTAGGATTGCGAGGGTTACACCAAGTGAGCGCCCCAACGTTACGCCCGGGACCTCCCCGGACGGCTTGCTCCTACCCCTCGCACCTCTCCCATTCACCGCCAACCTCCACAGTGATTACGTGAGAAGGGGGCGGGACGGACGTGAAAAAATGCGTGTGGGTTGATTTCAGCAGCATCGGAGGAGCTCCGGTTGCCAGGGGCTCTCGTCGGAGCGCTCTCTTCGACAATTGGACTTTCAGCACGTCGGTCGAGCCTTTGGAAAAAAAACCGGTGCTCGCAGGCCCCCGCGAAAACGCCGAGAGGGCTACCATAGGGCTCGTCAACGGGCTCCAGAGCGATGTTGTACGGGCCAGGGCCAACCCTCTGACAATCCACAGTGGCGGAGGGGGCGGGATTCGAACCCGCGAGACCTTTCGGTCCTCCGGTTTTCAAGACCGGTGCAATCAACCACTCTACCACCCCTCCTCTCACTAAAATCACCGTCAGACGGGACCAATACCCGCCGTAGACGGCATTGAACCAAACGGAAACTGCGACTGAATCCAATCGGGAAACACGCCTCAGAACGGATCACCTCAAAAATCGCTCCCATCCGCAAGTCGATTCCGCGTGCCGGTGGCGCGTGACTCGGCCGTACCCCGGGGAATGGAGGTGGTCTGCGGCCGCAAGGTCGCGAACGCGCTAGACAGACGGCTGAGGCCCAGACACAAGCGGTTTGTGAAAAAGACCTTCCCGCTGAGCGCGCCCAACCATCAGCCACCACGCGTTGTGGCGGCTATCAAGAACGAAGTCCGAAAATACTTCCGTCGCGAGCGGCGCAAAGCGCTTCCCGCTGGCACCGATGCGTGGCGATTTCACTGCCGGGTCGGACTGGATGCACAGACCGCCGAGTCAAAGAAGCCCTCGGAGGTCATCGGTGCCATCGACTGGGCCGCAAGCCAGAATGCGGAGTCGGTCTACATCGAGATTCTCGCCATCCCTGGCGAGCGAGCCTCCAAAGGCCCGCTTACCGATGCGAAGGCAGACTCAGAATTCTGAACGCAACGACCCGGGGGCGGCGAGAGCATCGGCAGGATTACTCAAGAACGCTGATCCATTTTGCAGGCAGGATCGATGGGGGTGGATTCGCCGACCTGCTCTACCGGGTGCGTAAATAGATAACGCCACACGGCTTCGTGGATGTACTTGCCGTCCGCGTCTTTTCCCGCAGTTCCGCCCGGGACCACCATGGTGTGCGCGCGGCGACCATCCTTTTTGACATCGCTATCGGTAATGAGACGGCGGGTATTCGAGAAAGGCGGCGCGGCACTTTCCACATTCACGATCGGTCCAAACTGATGCATTTTCAGCAACTGCCATGAGCGGCAGTAGTGGTCGGCCACCCAGCCGCCGTCCAGAACGTGCGTGAAACCAAAAAAACGGTTCGGGGCGGTTGCGGAGGGGAGTCCCTGCCAGTTTTCCGTGTTGTCCCGGGGCCCGGAGAACATAACGACGCGGTCGACCTTCTGGTGGAGGGCGAAACGGGCGGCGGTGGTGGATCCGTGGGAAATGCCGGAGAGGATGACTTTTTCCCAAAGCAATCCATTCCTGTCCGGTGTGAGGAATTGCTCCCAACGGCCCTCGGGGTTTTCTCGGGCAAGCCATTTCACGAACTGGAGGGAACGCTCCATCACACCATCGGGTTTTGGAATGGATACCAGCGGGCTGAAATCCTCGCCTGTGGCCGCTTCGAGGCGAATTTTTCCGATGCTTTCGCCGTCGGCGAGCTGTTCTTTGGTGAGCTTGGAGATCCATCGGTTGGCGTAGCTCACCTCGATCCCGTGGAGGCCGTAACCGGCGATGCGCTCGAAAAGCCCAGGGTTGTGGCCCATGAGCCAGATGACCAGTTTGCCTTGTGAGGGGACACGCGTGTCGACCGTGGCGTGTTGCAGGTCTTGGACCTTGCCCTTCTCGTCCTTGAAGACGAAATCGATCTCAGGGTGTTCTCGGGCGCGGGGGTCGATTTCGCTGGCTCTCTTGGAAAGGTCGTAGCGCTGGGGATTCGGGTCGGCGGCGTGGCAGGGAGCGGACCAGGAGCCGAAGGTTGGAACCAACGCGACTGCTGCAAAGAGGGAGCGGGGGATTTTCATCGACTTTACGGTGCGGAAAATCGGGGTGAATGGAAACGTCGTTTTCTGATGGCCTCTCCGAGCGTTTCAGAGGCCACCGCGCAAAACAAAGGGCGGCGCGCTTCAAACGACACCGCCCTCTCGTGAATCCACCCGATGCGCCTCCCAATAGCCGCGCGCAGCGGGGTAACGCCTGTTTCGCCTATTCCTCTGGCGGAGGAACGTCAAGGCCCTCCAAGAGCGGCTCGCCGCCCTCGGACTCCTGACTGACAACCGGCGCGATGGCCTGCAACTTGGATCCCGGCTTCAGCTCGATCAATTTGACGCCCATCGTATTCCGGCTGGTTTCGCGAATCTGGTGCACCCTGGTGCGCACCATTTTACCCTTGGTGGTGATGAGCATCAGGTCGTCTGTTTCGCGTACGGCCAAGGCGCCAGCGACCAAACCCGTCTTGTCACCGGTTTTCATCGTGATGACCCCTTTTCCACCGCGGCCTTGTTGCCGGTATTCCTCGAAGGGCGTGCGTTTTCCTACACCATTTTCGCCGGCCACGAGGAGCGTGCAGGCCGGGTTGACCAGCACCGCTGCGACCACTTCGTCACCGGGTTCGGGGCGAATGCCCCAAACCCCGACAGTGTCACGGGACTGGGTTTTGACCTCTTCCTCGTGGAAACGGATGCTCATTCCCTGACGGGTGATCAGTACAAGTTCATTGTTGCCATCGGTCAGGATGGCGTCGATCAGGCGGTCGCCCTCTTCAATTTTGATGGCGATGAGACCGCCTTTGCGCATGTTTTTGAAGTCGCGAAGATTGGATTTCTTCACGATGCCGCTGCGTGTGGCGAAGACGATGTTCAATTGATCGCTGAAGGTGTCTTCATCGGTCTTTTTACCCTGGATGCGGATGGTGGCCGCGATTTTTTCGTCCGGGCGCAGTTGGAGGAAGTTGGCGATGGAGCGTCCTTTGGAGGCGCGGCCCATTTCGGGGAGTTCAAAGACGCGTTCGACGTAGCAACGCCCCGACTGGGTGAAGAACATCAGATAGTCGTGCGTGGTCGCGGTGAAGAGGTGCTCGACGAAGTCGTCGTCTTCGGCCTCTGAGCTGGCCTCCCGGGTCACCATCCCCTTCATCCCGGTGCCGCCCCGATTGCGCGTGGGGTAGCTGCTCACTGCGGTGCGTTTGATGAAACCGCGGTGGGTGATGGTGATGACGGTGCCCTCATTGGCAATGAGGTCTTCGATAGAGATTTCGCCTTGATCGGGAACGACTTGAGTGAGCCGTTCGGTGCCGTATTTGGAGGCAATTTCGCGAAGCTCCGATTTGATGATCGCGAAGACGCGGGCTTCCCGGGCGAGGATGTCGAGGAGGTCTTTGATGGTGAGGAGGAGCTCGTCGTATTCCTTCTGGATGCTGTCGCGCTCGAGGCCGGTGAGTTGGTAAAGGCGCAGGTCGAGGACGGAGTTGACCTGTTTCTCGGTGAAACGGTACTGACCGTCGACGATGCGGGCCTCGGAGCGGATCAGGATGCCGAGTTTTTCGACTACGGCCCGATCCCAGTGGAGCGCCATGAGTTTGGCGCGCGCATCTTCGCGGTCACGGGAATCGCGGATGATGCGGATGAATTCGTCGAGATTGGCGAGAGCGATGAGGAAGCCCTCGAGTTTTTCGGCGAGTTCCTCTGCTTGCCTAAGCAGGTAGCGGGTGCGGCGCAGCACCACCTCGCGCCGGTGCTCGATGTAGCAGGCGATGGCTTCCTTGAGTGAAAGAAGCTTGGGACGCCCGTGGTCGATGGCGAGCATGGCCACGGAGAAGGTCGTTTCAAGGGAGGTGTGTTTGTAGAGGTTATTGATGACAACCTTCGGGTTGGCGTCGCGTTTGAGCTCGATCACGACGCGCGTTTCCTCGGTGGACTCGTCGCGTACAGCGCTGATGTCGGTGAGGATTTTTTCGTTCACCAGATCTGCGATGCGCTTGATCAGCTCGGCGCGGTTCACGTTGTAAGGGATCTCGGTGATGATGACCGCTTCGCGGTTCCCCTTCATTTCCTCGACGCCGGCCTTGCCTCGGATTCGCACGGAGCCCTTGCCCGTTTCGAAATACTGGCGGATGGGTTTGGTGCCGCAAATGACGCAGCCCGTCGGGAAATCGGGGCCTTTGACGAATTCAGAGAGCCCGTCGATGGTGATCTCGGGGTCGTCGATTTGCGCGCAGATGGCATCGACGATTTCGAGGAGGTTGTGGGGAGGGATGTTCGTGGCCATCCCGACGGCGATGCCAGTGCCGCCATTCACAAGGAGGTTGGGCCAGGAGGCGGGAAGGACGGTGGGTTCCTCGCGGGTTTCGTCGTAATTGGGGACAAAATCGACGGTGTCCTTGTCCATGTCGTCCATGAGGGCTGCGCCGAGGTGGCGCAGGCGGGCCTCGGTGTAACGCATGGAAGCGGGCGGATCCCCTTCGACGGAGCCGAAGTTGCCCTGGCCTTCGATGAGCATGTCGCGCATCGCCCAGGATTGGGCCATGTGGACGAGGGTAGGGTAGATCGCCTGGTCGCCGTGGGGGTGATAGTTGCCCATGGTTTCGCCCACGATCTTGGCGCATTTGAGGTGTTTGCGCGAAGGGCCGACGCCCAGCTCATTCATCGCAAACAAAATGCGGCGCTGCGAGGGTTTGAGTCCGTCGCGTGCATCGGGGAGTGCGCGGGAAATGATCACCGACATCGAGTAGTCGAGAAACGACTTCGACATCTCCTCGGCGACGTTCACTTTTTCGATTTTTTCGTTCTGCGAGTACATGAGCGGAGAGGCAATAGGGCGCTGAAGCCCGGAAGGAATGGGAACGCGGTGTGCGGCGCGTTCCCGGTGCGGTCGATTTGTGGATTAAATGTCCAAATTACGGACGTTGAGGGCGTTGTCTTCGATGAATTGGCGCCTGGGTTCAACAATATCGCCCATCAGGATCGTAAACATCCGGTCGGCATCGACGGCGTTGTCCTCGTTGAGATCCACTTTCATGAGTCGCCGTTTTTCGGGGTTCATGGTGGTTTCAAAGAGTTC
Source organism: Verrucomicrobiota bacterium (assembly GCA_037975925.1). Taxonomy (GTDB): domain Bacteria; phylum Verrucomicrobiota; class Verrucomicrobiia; order Chthoniobacterales; family Chthoniobacteraceae; genus Chth-196. The sequence goes on along the minus strand of JBANFR010000014.1, from coordinate 15,454 downwards.
CTTGGCGTTCATTTCACCCAGTCCCTTGAAGCGCTGGATGGTCATCCCTTTGCGGCCGATTTCGAGCACCTTGGCGAGGATTTCGGGGATCGCAAAAAGCGGGTGAACCGCCGCCTTCTCGCCGTCGCCCTCGATCAGTTCAAACATGGGTTGGTCGCTGTTGGCGTAGTGCTCGATGCGCAGCCCTTTGCGGCCGAGTTCCGTGATGAGTTTGGCCACGGCGGCCGATTCATGCAGTTCCACCAATCGCGCGCGCCTCCGCGGGCCATCGGCTTTTTTGGGGGCAGGCGTTACGGGGCCAGCTGCGGGAGGTGTTCCGCCGTCGGTCGCGTTTTCTTCGGAGGAAGCGGCCGGTTCAATTTCGAACAGGGCCAGATCGCTGTTCTCCAAGTTAAAGGCCCGGACCTGTTCCTCGGACGTGAAGTATTTCACCCACTCCTGATTTCCCTCGCGGACTCTCACGATGTAAGTCGGGAAATGGCCGGACTCGTCGCGGTGGGTGAGGTATTCCTCAAAATCCCCGCCATGGCGGCGGACGGCATCCGCGTATTTGGCAAGGCGCTCGAGGAGCGAAAGCAATTCCGAAAGATTAGCGCCCTGGACGGTTTTTCCGTCAGCAAGGTTCCGTAGTTTCACCTCTTCCGCGCCGAGGCTGATAAGGATGCGGTTGAGCTGCACATCGTCGTCGACGTATTCCTCGCGCTTCTTGCGCTTGATTTTGTAGAGCGGAGGACAGGCGATGTAGATCTTGCCGCCGCGGACCAGTTCGGCCATTTGGCGGTAAAAAAAGGTGAGAAGCAGGGTGCGGATGTGGGAACCGTCCACATCGGCATCGGTCATGATGATGATTTTTCCGTAACGCAGCTTTGCGAGGTTGAAGGAACCCTCCTGTTCGCCACCGCCGATACCGGTGCCGATTGCGGTGATCATCGTCTGGATTTCCGTGTTTTGAAGAACGCGGTCGAGACGTGCTTTTTCGACGTTAATGAGCTTTCCACGGATCGGCAGGATCGCCTGGAAACGGCGGTCGCGGCCCTGTTTGGCGGAGCCACCTGCGGAGTCTCCTTCGACGATGTAGAGCTCGGTCAAATCCGGGTCCCGCTCGGAGCAATCGGCCAGTTTTCCAGGGAGGCCGCCGCCGGTGAGCGCGCTTTTGCGCACGGTTTCACGAGCCTTGCGCGCCGCCTCACGGGCACGAGCGGCCATGAGGGATTTCTCCACGATCTTTTTGGCTACAGGCGGGTTTTGGTCAAAGTAGGCCATCAAACACTCGTAGGTGATGGAGCTCACGATCCCTTCCACCTCGGGGGTCACCAGTTTGACCTTCGTTTGAGACTCAAAACTGGGGTTCGGGTGTTTAATCGACAGGACGCAAATGAGCCCCTCGCGCACGTCGTCCCCGCTCAGCGTCGGGTCCTTTTCCTTCAGAATGTTATTCTGTTTGGCGTACTGATTGATCGCGCGGGTGAGCGCCGTACGGAATCCGGTGGAGTGCGTGCCCCCGTCTGGGTTGGGGATGGCGTTGGTGAAGCAGAGAATCTGGTCCGAGTAGGAGTCGTTGTACTGAACGACCACGTCGACGTGCATCTCGTCTTCGATTTCCTGCTGGTCCTTGTTCTTGAATTTGACCTTGCGGCGTCCCCCGAAACAGATGGGTTTTGGGTGGTAAAGCGTCTTGTTTTCGGAGAGTTGGACGACAAATTCTTCGATCCCGAGCTTGTAGTAAAAGACCTCCTTGCGGGTCTCCTCGCCGCGCTCGTCGGTCAGCGTGATTTCCAGGCCCGGATTCAGAAAGGCCAGCTCGCGCAATCTCGCCGCGAGCTTCGGGTATTGAAACTCGGTGGTGACGTTAAAAATGGTCGGGTCGGGTAGGAAAGTGATGAGGGTTCCCGACTGCTTCTTGTTTTTCACTTCCCCGATCACATGCAGCTTCTGAACGGTCACACCGCGTTCAAAAGCCATGTGGTGGACGAGGCCATCGCGGATCACCTCGACTTTGAACCAATCGGAAAGCGCGTTGACACACTTGGCACCGACGCCGTGGAGACCGCCGGAGTATTTATAGGCACCTTGGCCGAATTTGCCGCCGGCATGCAGGTTGGTGAGCACCAACTCGATGGCCGGCACCTTAAACTTGGGATGAATATCCACGGGAATCCCGCGTCCGTTGTCCCGGAGCGAACAGGAGCCATCGACGTGGAGTGTCACTTCGATTTTGGAGCAGAAGCCGGCAAGGTGCTCGTCGATCGAATTGTCCAGCACCTCAAAAACACAGTGGTGCAGGCCGCGCTCGTCGGTGGGGCCGATGTACATGCCGGGTCTTTGACGGACGCCGGCGAGCCCCTCGAGTTTGTCGATTTTGGAGGCGTCGTATTGCTTATCTTCGAGAGAATTCTGGGGGACGGCTTCGGCGGAGTCAGACATAGGCGTGAGATCCGGAGGGTCCGGAACGTGGATACAAGGGCGCAACGATAAGCGGAGAAGGCAGCCCGACAACTGAAAACTAGACAACCCACAACCGGTGGTGGGGGGGATTTTAAACCCCACTATTGCTGGGGTGCACTCGATTGCTGGGGATTGGCACAGAAGACGGGAGCCCTTCAAAAAAAAGGGAGCTCCCGAAAAAGGAGCTCCCTTATGGGGTGCTTGGGAAACGGAGAAGTCCGGACTACTTGACTTGCGGTTCAGCGCTTCCCGGGGCCAGGCCGAGCGCCCAGCGAATTCCCCCCAAGATGTGCTTCTGGTAAGCTTGGGAAACCTCGGGCGAGTTCACGCGGTTCGGCAGTTCCGGTCTTTCGTCCCACAGGTCTTCACGATGACCGAGGGCGGTGTAGAAAATGCGCCCCTTCTCCTGTGAACGGACCCACGAGACGGGGAAATGCCTGCGCTCGCCCTGGTCTGGCTTTTTGTCCATCGGCACTTTTTCCGAGGCCCAAATGTCACGGACACGGTTTCGCTCGTAGGTCTTGAATCGGTACATTTCCTCCTGAGCAATGGCCCAGGGGCTGGGGATGCCGGCGGCGGCTGGGTGCGCAGAATCGAGGGCCTGGAGGTCCACGGCGGCCTGGGCACCGTGGGTTTCGAACTCGCCGCCCAGCATAGCCGAGTAAGGCCGGAAGCCGTGGAGGGTGTCGCTGGCCGAATGCATGGCCATGAAGGCATGCCCTTGTTCGACCCATTGGACGAAGCCGTCCTTGTCTGGGAGGGGCAAGTCGCCCGTGGTGTTGGCAAAAATGACGCCGTCGATGCGAGCAGCCTCCAGCGCGGCAGGGGCCAGTTTCGAGAGGACAGAGGTCAGCTCCTTGTCGAAATTCTGTTTGGCCTGTTCAGCTTGTGCCGCAATCTCCGGAGTCCACTTGGAGAGGGCCTCCTGATAGCGGGCGGTTTCCGCTTCGAAGCGCTTTTTAGCCCCCTCGTCGGCATCCGGCGCGAGCGCCCGGGGCGGTGCTGGCTTTTTCGGAACCACAACTTGGGGTTGCCTTAAAAAGTCGACGATCTGGAACTCCTTGGATTCGTCCGCGAGCTTTTGGAGGGTGCGTTCTGCGGAGGCAATGGAGCTGTGACGAAATCCGGTCGTCACGGTGACGACCAGGACGCGCTTGGGATCTGCCGCGTGAGCGCCAGCGGGAAGGAGAGCGGAAATGCAGGAAGCGAGGAGGAGGGAGGGTAGGAGGGGGAAGCGAACTGCGGGGGAGGGTGGCAATTTCATAGGCGCTAGGGAGTGCCATGGGTGGCAGGTTGAGACAAAAGATTTTTGATGCGGCCCGTGTTCGCGTTAGCGTTTCGGGCATGGAACCGACCCCGGACGAATCGGCTTTAGAGGTGCGTACCTACTTTGTGCGCGGGCGAAATGCGCTCGTGGCCAGGGCGGACATGGGCGATTTGTACATCGAGTATTACCTGCATCAGGGGCAAAACGGGTACCAGCACCGTCCCCAGGACGATGGGATGTTCAAGGAAGTGCTGGCGGCCATGGCGCTGCATGCGGCCTCCCGGCCCAGGAACGAAACCGTGGCCTGGACGGTGCATTTTGAAGAGCCCTCCCTGAATTTTTTTGTTTCGGGAGAGAATCCGAACGGGCGCCTAGTGGGGCAGCTTTTTACCGAAAACATCAAAAAAATCGGCCGGAACATGTTTTGTTCGGATGTGGTTCGGGGATCGGAGGGGCCCGCTCGCAGCGTGGTGGATTTTGAGGGCTCCGAGGTGTTTCGCTCGGTGGAACGTTTTTACGAGCAGAGCGAGCAGCGCCTGGCCCGGATTTTTGAAATAGGCCCGGAGGAATTTGTACTGATCTCCGCGCAACCTGACTGTGATGAAGAATGGCTCATGGGACTGACAACCGAGGCCGTGTTGGAATTGGATCGCTCGGAGCGGCTCAGCCCGCTGGAGGAGCGCTGGTACAAGTGGGAATGCGGTTGCAATCAGGCGCGAATGCTCTCCGTGCTGGCTCCCGTCATGCGAATGGACCCCGAAGGTTTGTTCGGCACCGAATCCGTGGTGAGGGTGGGCTGCCCGCGCTGCGGAGCCAAGCACACCGTGACGAGGGAGAGTCTCGAGGCTTTTGTATCCGGCGGTCCGCGCTGAGAGGGAAAACGGATGAGCGAGGATCCCCGATTTGGCGGAGTGGCGCGGCTGTATGGGAAACGCGGTTTGGAGCGTTTACGGCGGGCGCACGTGTGCGTAGTGGGGGTGGGGGGCGTGGGCTCGTGGACAGTGGAGGCTCTGGCGCGGTCTGGAATCGGGGCGATCACCATGATCGATCTGGATGAAGTGTGTATCACCAACATCAACCGCCAGTTGCCCGCTTTGGAAAGCACGGTTGGTCGAGCGAAGGTTGCCGTTCTGGCGGAGCGTGTGCGGGCGATTGCAGCCGACTGCGAGGTGAACCCGGTCGAAGAATTTTTCACCGCCGAATCAGCCCACCGCCTCCTTGCCCCCGGCTACACTTGGGTGGTCGATGCGATTGATAAGCTGCGCAACAAATGCCTTCTCATCGCCTCTGCGCATCGATTGGGGATTCCGGTCATCGCCCTGGGGGGAGCGGGCGGCAAGCGGGATGGTTCCGCAGTGCGTGTGACGGACCTGGCTTTGTCCCAACACGATGTCCTTCTCAAAATGACGCGCCAGGAACTGCGGCGGGAACACGGATTTCCTCGGGAGCCAGGGCAATTATTCGGGGTGCGTTGTGTTTATTCCGCCGAAAAACCCGTGTACCCGCACTCCGATGGCACGACGTGTACGGTGCGTGAAGAGGGGAGTGACATGACATTGGATTGTGCGAGCGGGTTTGGGTCGGCGGCTTTTGTCACCGGTGCGTTTGGCTTGGCTGCGGCGGGGGAAGTGGTTCGTTCCATCGCGCTTACGGAGGAAGCAAAGTGAAGATTTTCGCTTTGGAAATGTGGCGGGTCCTGGGACTGGGCGCCATTTTGGCTGCGGGAGGCATGGTGGGGGCGGGATGCCGTCGGCATGCGGCGGAAAAGAGGCCGCTTCCGAATCTGGTTTTGGAGTTTTTGGGGCAAAATCCGCCTCGCACGGTTTACTTCAATGGGGCCGCCCACGGGGCGCTCGTTTTGGCGAAGCCTGAGTGGCTGGCAGCGTCCGACTACGATCCGCGCGGGGAACGGGTGCGATCGATGGCGCAGGCGGCGCAGAATCCCAAACTTTTCCGACAACTAGATCGGCAGGAACATTTTGATGCGATTCTGCTCGCGGGGGATCCGCTGCAGTACCGGCCTCTCCTCGAGCATCTGATCAAAATGGGGGATTGGTCTCTGGAATGGGCGGACGCCTTTGGTTTGGTGTATCGGCGGGGCAGGGAGGAGACGGTGTCGATGGAAAGGATTCGAGGGGTTCCCAGGCAGTGGGAGTCGCTCGAAGCAGAGACACGGGCGTCTTATTTGTCGGCGTTTGCGAGCCACCTGACTGCGGCGCATCGAACGGAGGCCGCGCGGGAGATGCTCGACCTGGCGTTTGTGGCGTCGCCGAATTCGCCAGCGGCGTGGGCGAGTGAAGGGGCTTATCGGCTGGCGCGTGGGGAATGGGCCCCGGCTCTGGCGGCGGCGGATCGCGCGCTCCGGGGGGACAAAAATTTCCGGCCTGGGCTGAGCATCAAGGCTCAGGCGCTGTATTTTTCAAAGCGCTTTGGCGAGGCCTACGCCCTGTCCTGTCGGTTGCTGCAGGATGCGCCGGATGATCCGGTGATGCTTTTTGCGCATGCGAAGATTGCGCATGAGGTGAGGGCGCTTCAGGAGGAAATCAGCGTCCTGCGGAAATTGATTGGGATTGCCGAGAAAGAGGGGCGTTCGACGGCGTGGTACCGCGTGTTTTTGGGGCAAGCTCTCGGAATAACTGGGGACGGGGAGGGGGCTCTGAGGGAGCTGGGGGCAGCGATGCAGGACCCGGAGTTGCCGCCGGAGCAACGGGAATTTGCAAAGGACGCCTTCGAGCGGGTGAAGACCAATTTAGGGAAGCTCGCACCTTCGAAATGAAGATTGGCGGGAATCGCTAGATTGGCGCACACTCTGGCCTCTATGTCACTGGTTCCGCTCATGCTCTCCGGGGGCGCTATGGCAGCCCTTTTTGGGGTGGTTTGTGCGCAGAGACGGAAGATCCAGTTTCTCAAGCGGGCCCAAGAAAAAGTGGTGACGGAGGAAGCCCGAGTTTTTGACTTTTTGCATGGGCTTGGGGAGGCGCTCTCAGGAACTGCAAAGCCCTCGGATTTGCATGCGCTGATCGTTAAGGGCGTCCAGCGCATTTTGGGAGCGAAAGCGGGGGGTATTTACCTCGTGGATTCTGGAGAAAGTGTTCTGCAGCCGGCTTTTATCGTGAAGGGATGTCCGCCGCTGTTAGAGTTGCCTCTGGCCTCCCTCGAGGGCCTCGTCAGTGATCCGGATTCTCTGTACCGCCACCTGCGCCTGCGTGGTGTTCGAGAGGGGGAAGGAGCGCTGTGGGCTGTTTTTGAAAAGCGGGAAGCGCTGGTGTTGCAGGAAAAGGATGACCGCTTGGAGTTTGCCCGCCGCACGGGCAGTGTCTGCGGGAGCGTCGCCCTGCTTCCCCTGCTTTACGCAAACCGCTGTTACGGCGTCATCCTCATGGCCCGTGCGCCCGAGGAAGAGCCGTTCAACGGAGCGGATCTGCAGGTGTTCCACACGCTCGGTGAGCAATCAGCCTTCGCGCTGTGCACGGCGGAAGTGTTCTCCGAAGCCGCGGAGAAGCGGCACCTCGACCGCGACTTGCAGGTGGCCCATGAAGTGCAGCGCATTCTCCTTCCGAGCCAAGCTCCTGATGTATCGGGATTTGAGATCAGCGGAGTAAATCTCCCCGCAAAACAGGTCAGTGGGGATTATTTCGACTATTTCAGCGTGGATCCCACCCACTTTGGAGTCGCGATTGCGGATGTCTCGGGAAAGGGGGTGCCAGCCTCACTGATCATGGCGACTTGCCGCAGCGTCCTCCGGAGCAAAGCTCCCGGTGAAATTTCGGCGGCGTCAGTCCTCCGAAACGTGAATGCCCAGCTCTTTCCGGACATCCGGGAGGACATGTTCATTTCTCTCGCCTACGCCGTTTTGGAGAAGGACTCCCCGAAGGTCGTGCTCTGTCGCGCAGGCCACGACGCGCCGCTTTTGTTCCGGGCAAGCGACCAGAGCGTCACGGCCGTGAATCCCCCGGGCATGGTGGTGGGAATCGATGGAGGCGTGGTGTTTAACCGGGTCATCCAAGACTTGTCCGTGGAGATGTACCCCAATGACTGCCTGATTTTTTACACGGATGGTGTTACGGAGTCGCTCGATTCGGCCGGAGAGGAGTTTGGGATTGAGAAACTGACGGAAGCCATTCGGGGCAGCGCGGCGCAGGGCCCGTCCGGAATCATCGAACGGCTCACTTCGGATCTGAAACAATTTGTGGGCAATTGCCCTCAACATGACGATATTACCCTGATCGTTATTCGCAAAAAATGAGCACTGAAACTGATCACTCCGCAACCCACCCCACCGATGCTTCGACCCCGGAGGCCTTTCCGGGCAACGGCGGCTCTGAGCCTGCGATTGAGCAGCTCCAGTCTGATCTGGAGCGTTTTCGTGACCTTGCTCTCCGAAGTCAGGCGGACTTTGAAAATTACCGCAAAAGATCCGCGCGCGAAAAAGAGGAGGCTGTTCGCTTCGCCAATATGTCGCTTGTCGAGCGGTTGGTTCCGATTCTTGACAACTTTGAACTCGGGCTGGCGGCCGCACGCGCCGCCGAGGGTGCCGCATCCATCGTGGACGGCATGGATATGGTCCGCAGGCAATTGGCGGACGTGCTCCACCAGCACGGAGTCGAGACGGTGGAGGCTGAGGGCCACCCTTTTGATCCCAATTTGCACGAGGCGGTGGCTCAGGAAGCCAGCGATACGGTGCCGGAAGGCAGCGTGGTTCGGCAGCTTCGCAAGGGGTATCGTCTCAAGGACCGCCTGGTTCGGGCGTCGCTCGTGATTGTGTCCAGCGGACCGACTTCTTGACCCTTTGGGAGTGAGGTTTTCCCTTGGGAAAACTTGTTTCGCCCACACCTCCCCCGAGTCGTTTTGGGCGCTCTTTCCCCGTGGGCATTCCCGTTGACTCTGCGGGAATGCTCTCCAAGAGGCGTCCTTCCCTCGGGAACGTTTGCTATTCCACCCGGAAACTTTTCTAACAGCTCAACTCACCGCTTCACGCCGAACATCCGACGGTTTCATCCCTTTTCATGGCATCCAAAATGGCTTCCAAACGCGACTATTACGAGATTCTGCAGGTATCCAAAGACGCCTCCGCGGAAGAAATCAAAAAAGGCTACCGCAAGCTGGCAGTTCAGTTTCACCCCGACAAGAACCCCGGGGACGCTTCCGCAGAGGAGAAATTTAAGGAGCTTGGGGAGGCTTATGACGTGCTCTCTGACCCCGAAAAACGTGCGGCCTACGACCGTTACGGACATGCCGCTTTCGCCCAGGGCGGCGGCGCTCCCGGAGGACGCGGGGGCGGGGGATTCCATGATCCGTTTGATGTGTTCCGTGAGGTGTTTGGAGGCGGAGGTGGGGGAGCAGGTGGGATCTTTGAACAGTTTTTTGGCGGGGGCGGACGCGCTTCCACGGAGGACCGGAACCGGGGGGCAGATCTGCGTTATGACCTGCAAATCGGTCTGGAGGAGGCCGCGAAGGGTTGCGAGAAGGAGATCGAGGTTGAGAAAATGGAGCGCTGCGGTGTCTGCAGCGGCACGGGGGGCGATTCCGGCGCCAAAGCGGTGACCTGCCGGGATTGCGGCGGCCGGGGACAGGTGGTAACCGCCAGGGGGTTTTTTCAGGTGGCGCAGACCTGTTCCCGATGCCGGGGTACCGGTCAGCTCATCGATAAACCGTGCAAACGCTGTGGCGGAGAGGGCCGTGCGGAAGCGCCGGCACGGATCAAACTAAAGATCCCCGCCGGCATCGAGGACGGCTCCCGCCTTCGTTCCGCGGGCCAGGGGGAAGCTGGGGTGCGGGGCGGTGCTTCTGGTGACCTGTACGTGGTGGTGCACGTGAAGGAACACGAATTGTTCGAGCGGGAGGGCAACAACCTGTTCTGCGAGGTGCCGGTCGCATTCACCGTGGCAGCTCTCGGAGGCGAAGTGACGGTGCCTACCCTCGATGGCAAAGCGGCTCTGAAGGTGCCGGCCGGTACCCAGAGCGGGACCGTCTTTAAGTTGCGAGGGAAGGGGATGCCCGAGCTGAACCGGTCCATCGTAGGCGACTTGCTGGTGAAGGTGATGGTGGAAGTACCCACCAAGCTGAACTCTGAGCAGCGCAAGAAGCTGGAGGAACTTGCAGCGTTAATGGGCGAGGAAAACACCCCGATTCACCAAAGCTTCTTTGAAAAGGCCCTCAGCTTCTTCAGCTAGGGGCATGTCCGGCCGCGTGCTGCGTTTCTGACTCGTATGGCCCGCTTCTTCGCGCCGCCCAACGCCTGGCGAGGGGATATGGTCTCCCTCGACGCCGCGGAATCGCGTCACGCCTGTGAGGTGTTGCGCCTGAAATCGGGCGACTCGCTAAGCGTCTTTGACGGTGCAGGCCGCATCGCCGCGGCGACGCTCCTCGCGGCGCATCGCCAAGGTGCCGACCTGCGTCTCGAGTCGGTTTCCACGGAACCCCGCGCTGCAGTCGAGCTTACCCTCGTGCAGGCAGTGCCGAAGGGGAAACTCATGGAGTGGATTTTGGAAAAGGCCACGGAGCTGGGGGCAACCCGAGTCGTCCCGGTTTTGACGGAACGCACGGTGGTGCAGGTGGATTCGGGGGACGCTCTGAGAAAACAGGAAAAGTGGCAAAGGGTGGTGCTGGAGGCTTGCAAACAGTGCGGTCAGAACTGGCTTCCTCGAATCGACGCGCCTGTCTCACTAAAGGAGTTTTTGCGGGGAGAACGTCCCGCACCTTGCACGGTGTTCGGCTCACTCTACCCCGGTGCAGTCTCTTTTCCCGAAGCCCTGGCCGATGCAGGGATGGCCTCCGGTGGAAGTGACCCAACGGGAGCCATGGCGCTGATCGGGCCGGAAGGCGATTTTACCGAAACGGAGGCCCGCGATCTGATGTTGTGGGGGGCGCGACCGGTGACGTTTGGGCCGATTGTGCTGAGAGCGGAGACAGCGGCTTTTTACAGCCTCAGTGTGCTGAGGCACTCGCTCCGAGGGATTCCCCGAGCGCAATAGGCGGACATTCCCGTTTTGCGAGGGACGCGCATTTGCAAAATGGGTTGCGATCCGACGGGCAAGTTTGCCTTTTGTTCACCAAAGCTTTTTTCCCTTTTTCGAGTTTCATGAAACGTTCCGTTCTTCTTCCGGGTATTCTCCTCTCGATGCTCACCGCTCCAGGGCTGTGGGCGGCTTCCAAGGCGGGTGGCGAAAATGTTTCTTCCGCCAAATCCAAAAAACGTCCTGCGGCCGAAAGCCCCGCTCCGTCCCCTCGCAAAAAAAGCGAGCCTGAGCCCTCGGGCGCAGACGCCTCGGGAAAACCCCGCGTTCACGCTGTTTCCGCCATCGTGGTGGATGCGCAGACAGGACGAGTGTTGCACGCAGTGAACCCGGATCAGGAGCGGGCTGTGGCCAGCACGCAAAAGCTGATGACGGCGCTGCTGGTGGCGGAGAACGGCGGATTGGACAGGGTGGTCACTGTCCAGCGCAGCGACACTTGGGCAGAGCCCTCGAAGTTGGAGATCCAAGCGGGAGAGAGCTACCGGCGCGGCGATTTGCTGCGGGTGCTGATGGTGAAAAGCATGAATGATGTCGCACGTGCTTTGGCGAGGGATCATTCCGGGAGTGTCGAAGCCTTCGCGAAAAGGATGAATGCCAGAGCCCAAGAACTGGGGATGGAGAACTCCTACTTCATCAACCCCAACGGACTACCCGCCCCGGGCCAGCATTCGACCGCTCGAGACATGGCAAAGCTTGCGGTAGCAGCGTACAAAAACAGGGCAATCCGGGACGCCGTACGCCTCAAAGAGCTGCGCTGGGAGCATCCCGATGGGAAAATATCGCTGTTCCACAACACGAACCGGGTTCTCTCAAGTTTGGAGGCCTGTAACGGCATGAAGACGGGGTACACCGTTGCCGCAGGTTTTTGTCTGGTCTCAAGCGCCTCCGCCGCCGGTAGAGACGTTATTGCCGTGGTTCTGGGGGATACAAAGGAGTTTGTGTGGAAGGATTCGCACAATCTTCTCTCCTGGGCGTTGGGGTCGGACGCGATCGCCGCCCAGTCCCGTTAGATGGGAACGACGGGAATCCGCAGTGCACCTGAGGGTTCGATGGAATCGGATCTGAAGGCTCGCTTGGACGCTTTGGATTCACATTCCTTGCGTCGGAGATTACGCGAGTTGGGTTCAGGCCAGGGCCCGGAGGTGGCCTTGGGAGCACACAACCTCCGGAACTTTTCCTCCAACGACTACCTCGGCCTTGCCAACGAGCCCTTTCTTAGAGAGGCGGCCAAGGAGGCGATTGACCGCTACGGGGTGGGCTCAGGCGCGTCGCGCCTCGTGTGCGGAAACCTCCCCCCCCATCAACGATTAGAGGAAGCTCTGGCCCGATGGAAGGGATGCGAGGCCGCACTTTCGTTTTCTAGTGGTTACGCAGCAGCCGTGGGAGCCGTGACCGCCCTCGTGGGAGCCGGCGATGTCGTGCTCTTGGATAAATGGTGCCACGCTTCGCTGATTGACGGGGCGCGTCTGAGCGGGGCGGTTCTGCGTGTTTTCCCGCACAACCATCTGGGGCGCCTCGAAAAGCTTCTGGATTGGGCAAGTCAGAAGCATTCCGAGGGGAGGGTTTTGATCGTGACCGAAGCGGTATTCAGCATGGACGGGGACCGGTGTGCCTTGGCGGAAATGGTGAAACTGAAGGAGCGCTTCGGCGCCTGGCTTTTGCTGGACGAAGCCCACTCGGCCGGTCTGCTCGGACGGTACGGTCGCGGACTTGCGGATGCCGAGGGGGTTGCCTCGAGAGTCGAGGTGCAAATGGGTACGCTCAGCAAAGCTTTGGGGGGCAGCGGCGGTTACCTCTGCGGTTCGCGGGCACTCATGGATTGGGTGCTCAACAAGGCGAGATCTTTTGTGTATTCCACCGCGCCAGCACCCTGTGTTGCGGCGGTGGGCGCGGCGGCGGTGCAATGGATGGAGTCAGCCGAGGCAGAAAAGCGTCGGCTAACGCTCTGGAGTCGTGTCGACCAGCTGGTTCGGCGTTTGCCCCAGTCCTTTCAAAGTCCCCAAAGTGCCATCCTGCCGCTGATTTTGGGAGAGGCCGACAGGGCCTTGGGCGCCAGTGATGCCTTGCTCTCAGCGGGCTTTTTGGTGCCAGCGATTCGTTACCCTACAGTCCCCAGAGGGGCGGCCCGCCTCAGGATTACCCTCAGTGCCGCCCATTCTGCCGAGGCCGTTGATCAATTGACAGATGCTCTCGCCTCGCTGGCCGTCGACGCCCCGGAGAGGGAGGTTGGAATCATTGGAAAAGTCGCCGAGGACAGATAGCCTCAGTTTCGGTTTCTTTGTGTGTGGCCCATGAAAATTACCTCCGCTGCGTTTCATTCCAGTGCTGTAGACTTGGACGGTTGTCCGGATCCTTCGCTTCCCGAGTTTGCTCTCATTGGCAGGTCGAATGTAGGTAAATCAACGCTCTTAAATGCCCTCACAGGAAAACGGGATCTTGCCCGTGTTTCAAAGACTCCGGGATTCACAAAATTAATTAATTTCTTCACGGTCAACAACCGGTGGCGGCTGGTGGATTTGCCAGGCTACGGTTACGCGAAGGTGGGAAAAGAGAAGAGAGCGATTTTCTCCGAATTGATTTCAACCTACATTCAGGGGCGTCCCAATTTATGCGGGGTTTTTGTGCTGATAGATTCCTCCATTCCTCCCCAGGGGATTGATTTGGACTTCATTCATTGGCTAATCCAGTCTTCCAGGCCTTTTGTGCTTGTTTTTACCAAAACCGATAAAGCGGGCACTACGGTCATTGCCGACCACATTGAACAGTTTCAGATGCGGATTGCCTCTTGGTGCGAGGAGTTACCCTTATATTTCCGAGTCTCTGCAAAATCAGGAAAGGGGATTACGGATTTACTGGAAGTGATTCAGGGAACGCTCTCGTCCAAGTGAATGCTCTGAAACGAGGGAGGTATTTTATTTTGATCCCATGACGCTGGCAGATTTGGGTTGGAATCAGGATTTTGATGCAGAGTTTGCACCCTACCGAAAGAAGGGATGGAAGCCGGCCCGCTTGATTCGCGACAACCGGATTACTTACGGAGCCCTGTTGGGTGATGGCGAGGAATTGGAGGTGGTCATGGGGGGCAAGGTGTACCATGACGCCCAGAGTGATGCGGATTTACCGGCGGTCGGGGACTGGGTGGCGCTGGAGGTGGGCGGGGACGATGAAGAGACGGTCATCCGGGCCCGCCTCAAACGGCGGACTTGTCTGTCGCGCAAGGCGCCAGGACATAGCGCCGAAGAACAGGTTCTGGTGGCGAATGTGGACGTGGTGGTGGTGGTGACGGAGGCGGGGCCGGACTTTAATTTACGGCGAATGGAGCGTTATTTTGCGATTATCGGAAGGAGCGGGGCAAAGCCGGTGGTATTACTAAACAAGGCGGATTTGTTTACCGAGGAGGAGAGTCTTCGGGCTGCGGAAGAAATTCGCGCGCTGAATCCGGAAGCCGAATTGCATTTAACCAGTGCATTGCAACCAAAGGGAATTAATCCTCTGAAACCTTATTTCAAAAAAGGAGTGTCGGTCGCCTTTATGGGATCGAGTGGAGTTGGCAAATCTGCCTTGATTAATCGACTCTTGGGAGATGATTACCAATGGACTGGAGAAGTGAATGAGGTCACGGGGAAGGGAAGGCATACGACGTCAGCCAGGGAATTGATGGTCCTGCGGAAAGGCGGTATTGTCATTGATAATCCTGGAATTAAAGAGGTGCAGATGTGGACGGATGAACAAACGCTCAGGGAGCGTTTTCTGGATGTCGACACTCTTGCTTCCCAGTGCAGGTTCGAGGATTGCAAACACGGTTCCGATGCAGGCTGCGCGATTCGCAAAGCGGTAGATACCGGGGTGCTCCCTGGCGAGCGGTATGCAGCTTACATCAAGCTCAGCCACGAGATCCGCGAACTGCTCCAGCGTCGCAAAAAGCGACAAATGACCCTCGAAAGACGATTTAAGCGAGAGGGGCGAGCCAAAGTGCGAAATCCCTCCGATCGGAGGGATCAAGAGCGGCATTTGCGCCCCAATTCCGCCTTGGGTGAGGACGCGGACTCTTGGTGAGGGTGGCGAGGGGAGGAGAGTGCAGCGCGCAGCGAACCCGGGGGCGCGAGGAGGGTGCCCCCGACAGGGCACGCACCCTCAGTAGTGGCGCCCCCAAGGGTCTAAAGGGTACCCTCCCTTGGCTCACGGCGGGGTGGATCGATGGGTTTCTGACCCAAAGCCCTCGAAGGAGACTTCCGGGGCTTCGGTTCCCCAGCGCGTCCTTTTTCAAAAGGGACGCTGTAGGTTTGGGGAAGGGGAATCAGCATGGACGGGTCGCTCAAGATGGCGGCGAAGCAAAAATCCTCCAGCGCCGACGCCTCCCAGGGGGAGAGGGGCACATTTCGCCCGCTTTCCGGAGAGATGTTGGAGGAATCGTTGGGAGAGGGGTTCAGCAGCGCTTCGTGGGTGCGGCGGTAATACTCTTGCACCAGTTGTTGATCGTGATGGCTGAGGAAAATCTGCCAATCGAAGTAAAACTCGTGGTCTGAACCTCGGAAGGCACTGTGGCAGCGCAGGCAGCGGTACCAGATCCCGGTGTGGGAAATAGGATGGGCGGGCTGTTCGCATCGAAAACAGGGCTGGAACCAACGAGCGGCGCGCAGGTGGTAGTAAACACAAAGGCGGGCACGAATCAGCGGAAAGGGATTCTCTTCCGGCCAAGGAACGCTCGACTTCGGGAGAGGCTCAT
>JBANFR010000013.1:0-42941 GCA_037975925.1 Verrucomicrobiota bacterium | reverse complement strand
GGAGTTTCAGACATTCCCAATTTGAATTTCCACCAGTCATGAGCCTCCAGAATTGGCCCTCTATTTCCGACAAAACCCTCGCAATCATCATGGGCGGTGGCGCCGGTTCGCGCCTCTTCCCTCTCACCAAAGAGCGCGCCAAGCCCGCTGTCCCTCTTGCCGGCAAATATCGCCTGGTGGATATCCCCGTCAGCAACTGCCTCAATAGCGGGCTCCGCAAAATCTACGTGCTCACGCAGTTCAACAGCGTCTCCCTGCACCGCCACATCCACGCCTCTTACAAGTTCGACCATTTCAGCCAGGCCTTCGTCGAAATTCTCGCCGCCCAGCAGACCCCCAGCGGCGAGCGCTGGTATCAGGGCACTGCCGATGCCGTCCGCCAAAACCTCCGCGATTTCCTCAACTCCTCCTTCGAATACTTCATCATCCTCTCCGGGGACCAACTCTACCGGATGGATTTCCGGGACGTCCTCCGCCAGCACATCGAGAAGGGCTCCGATCTCACCATCGCAACCATCCCCGTCTCGCGCCAGGAGGCTCCTGGCTTTGGCATCATGCACACCGATGCCCAGCGCCGCATTTGCCAGTTTGTCGAAAAGCCCAAGGATTCGGCGCTTCTGGATACGCTCCGCATCCCGCCGACTTTGCTCGAGGAATTGGGCAAGCCCGCAGACGCCGAACTCTTCCAGGCCTCGATGGGCATTTACGTGTTCAATCGCAAAGCTTTGGTCGAGGCATTGGACAATCAGCACGTGGACTTCGGCAAACACGTAATCCCCGGGATGATCCATCAC
Organism: Verrucomicrobiota bacterium; assembly: GCA_037975925.1. Lineage (GTDB taxonomy): Bacteria > Verrucomicrobiota > Verrucomicrobiia > Chthoniobacterales > Chthoniobacteraceae > Chth-196. Next base: position 42,147 of record JBANFR010000013.1, on the reverse strand, counting down.
TCCAAAGTGTCGGCTTATATTTTCGAGGGGTACTGGGAAGACATCGGCACCATCCGCTCTTTCTTCGAGGCCAATCTTGCCTTGGCGGATTCGGCGCCTCCCTTCGATTTTTTTGATACCGCCGCGCCGATCTTCACCCACGCGCGCTTCCTGCCCGCCAGCAAAATCAACTCCGCCCATATCCAGCGCGCAATCATCTCGGACGGCTGCGTTATCACCCAGGCCAACGTCGAGCGCGCTGTCATCGGTATCCGCAGCTTCATTGAGCCGGGTTCCTCCGTAAAAAATTGCGTGATGATGGGAGCGGATTACTTCGATTCCGATCTGGCTCGCCCCGCCGGCGCGCCCGCCCTGGGCATCGGCCGGGATTGTGTAATCGACTCCGCAATCATCGACAAAAACGCCCGCATCGGCGACGGCGTTGTCATCTCGCCCGAGGGCAAGCCCTCCTCCATGGACGGGGAGAACTTCTTCATCCGCGATGGAATCGTTGTGATTCCCAAGGACAGCGTGATTCCCTCCGGAACCCGGATTTGAGGAAAGCGTGAGATGACCGTGAGCGCCCGTTCGGGTTGCTCTCGCGGCGTGATCAAAGCGACATGGGCGCTCCGGTTGCGGAGCGCCTCTTTTGCGTCCCGGGCGAACTTCAAATCCCCGCCGGGCCGGGAAGTCGGACGCCGATCTTTTCGAGAAGGCGTTCGATTTGAACCTCCCGCTCAATCAGTCCCTGAATCTTGTCGATCTTCTCGGAGTCTCCCGGGAGGGTTTTGACGGTCATCGAGTGAATGTTGCTCGCCACCGTGTAGCTATCCAGAGGCGAGCTGATGACCGGGAGTTGCGAGTTGCGTACCAGTTCAAGCAGTGGCGAGTCTGGCAGGATATCGCCTGAAAGAATCAGCCCCGCCAGCCGGTGTCCCTCGGGCGACTGCTGTTCTGTGGAAGAAAGCGCGGCGAGGAGGATGTCTTCCCGGTCACCAGGCGAGATGATCAGCGTCCCGGGCGCAAAAAAATCGGTGACCCGAGCGGTGCTCATGGCCCCGATCACAACGTTTTTGACCTGACGCCGGGATCTCTCGCCGCCGTGCAGAAAGCGTCCCCGGATGGTTTTACAAATCTGTCCGAGAGTCGGTTTGGCCAGAACGGGATCCTCTGGAATGCAACCGAGGAGCTCCACCCCCAAGCGGCCCAGGCCCCGTCCCGCAAACTCGCGGACGACCTCAAATTTTGCGGGAAGCACCTTGTTGACGATAGCCCCCACGACCTCGACGCCCTCCTGCTCGAAGAGGGCTTTATTCAGCGCGATCTCGTCCACGGGGCGCCCGATTCCTCCTCTTGTGACGAGGATTACCTTGCTAGCTAACACTTTGGCGACCTTCGCATTGGAGAGATCAAAGACCGAGCCGACCCCCGCATGCCCGCTGCCTTCGATGATCACGAAGTCCTTCTCCCATGTGGCCCGATCAAAGGAGTGCTGAATGCGGCGGACCAGGTTCTCGTGATTGGCCTCCTCGATGTATTTGCGCGTAAAATCTGGCTCGATCGCGATCGGACTCATCGCCTCAAGCGGCGTCTGCACCTTGTAGGTTTGGTCAATCAGAACGGAGTCCTCGTCGATTTTCATTCCGTCCACACTGACGAAGCGCTGCCCAACCGGCTTGATGTATCCGATCCGGCCGAGTCGTTTCTGGAAGGCTGCAAACAGTCCCAGACAGGTGGTGGTTTTGCCGTCGTTTTGCTCAGTGGCAGCGACAAAAATGCGCGGGGTGACCGTGTTCATAGAATCGCGGGGGTGTGTTTGCGGTTTTCAATGGCCTGTAGGGCGACGATGGCCGCCACTCCCAGGATGTCGGACTCGGTGGCCCCACGAGGAAGGTCTGCGCAGGGCCGGGCCAGCCCGAGCAGGAGTTGCCCATAGGTTTCCGCTCCGGCGAGGTACTGGACGAGTTTCACGGCGATATTCCCGCTCGCGAGATCGGGGAAAATCAGGACGTTGGCTCGGCCCGCCACCAGACTCTGAGGGGCTTTCTTGGCTCCCAGTTCCGGGAGCAACGCCGTGTCCGCCTGCAGCTCCCCGTCGATCTCCATCTCCAAACCGCGTTGCGCCGCTCTTTGCCGGGCCAGCGCCGTGGCCGCTGCCACCTTCGCCGGACCCGCGAGGCGGCCACTGCTGTGCGTGGTGAAGGAGAGCATCGCAATCCGCGGTTTGAGCCCGGTCAGGGTTCGGCACATCACACCGGTCTCTACCGCAATATCCGCCAGTTGATCCACGGAGGGTTCGGGGATCACCGCGCAATCCGCAAAAAACATGACGCCGCGTTCCCCGTACCGTTTGTTGGAGAGATCCAGGGCCATGCAGGAAGAGACACTCTTGATGTGCGGTTGCGGACTGATGAGCTGGAGCAAAGGGCGCAAGGTGCTGGAGGCCTCTTCATCCGCGCCCGTGACGATGGCATCCGCCTGACCATACTGAACCATCATAGCGCCGAAAAAATTCGGTTTGGACATGATCGAGAGGGCCATCTCCGGCCCGAGATCCCGGTAGCGCTTGAGCTTCTCCAAGCGCTCGCAGAAAAGAGGCAGGTCCTCCGCGCGTGCCGGCTCGATCAGCCCCATGTGGTCGAGTTCCACGCCCTGTTCCTCTGCGTTTTGATGAATGGTATCGCGGTTGCCCAGAAGCACCGGCGTGCCCAGCCCCAGTTTTACGAAGCGTGCTGCTGCTCGCAACACGCGCGGCTCGTTCCCCTCCGGAAAAACCACCCTTTTCGGACTTCGCCGAAGCCGCTCGTAAACGCTCGCGATAAATTTCATGACCCCCACAGTCTGCCTGATCGCATTCCCCGGAGCGAACGCGGATTTCTCAACCGATCAACCTCCATCCAGCGGGAGTCGCAGCGCAGCGCGTCGAAATGCGGTGGCGATGGGAGTCTCAATCCAGCCCCTGCGACGAATAAAAAACACGGGTTCTTCACCGAGGGCGCTTCGGAAGTCTCGGAGAACAGTGCGTCGCCCGGGAATCGGCGCCAGGCCATCTTGCATTCCGCGTAACAACTGCGAGGGGACCGGCGTCACTGTCACCCCCAGGCCGGCATCCACGTATTCGAGAAGACTTCCGGGAAAACTGCATTCGAGAACCACTTTGAGGTCCTCCCAGATCCCGGCGTTGCGGAGCAACTTTTCGAGGCGCGGTCTGCAATTGGCCGTGGGACCTGGCAGCAGCAAGGGGAAGCGGGCCAGGTCCTTGAGCTCCAACGACGGGCCACTCAGCAGCGGGTGCCCCGCCGGCGCCGCAATCGTGAACGGGTGCGTCGTCAACGGGAGAAACTCCAGCGACGGTTTACTCGGCCACTCCTCGAAACGGGCCGCAACGGCCACGTCCACCTCGCCCGATTCCAAAAGGTCGATGGCGGATGGCGAGTTGCGATCATGAAAGGTCAGGTGCGCGTCCGGAAAGAGGGAGCGAGTGCTTTCCACTGCGTTGCGCAGTTCGTAGGCGAGGCAGGAAGGGGTCGTTGCCACCGAAAGCGTGGCCGGCGTCTGCTCCAGGTCCGCGCTGAATGCTGCTTTGATGGAGTCAAACCCCTCCACCAAAGGCGCCGCCATTTGTGCGAGCCGGAGTCCTTGCGGTGTGGGTTTGACCTTGCGTCCGGAGGTCTCCAGGAGAACGCATCCAAACTCCTCTTCCAAGGCCCGAACCTGCTGCCACACAGAGGCCTTGGTCAGGTGTAAATGGCTTGCGGCAAGCGAAAAGCTCCCGGATTTGACCACGGCCAGAAGCCCCCGGAATTGCTGGAGACGGAGTTCCTTAAAGTACTGACGGTCTTCGGAGCTCATTGGGTGTTTGTTTCCAGCAAACTAGGGATTGGAAAGTTTGCTACAAGCTTCCCAATCGCATGAGATTGTCCTGTGTGCGACCCTTCTAGATTCCTCCCTCCTCCTGCTCCCATGTCTCCACGGAACGCCCTCCTGCCGCTCACGGTTTTGCTCCCACTCATGGCCCTGGTGAGCCCGCTTCCAGCTGCCCCACCCGCTGCTTCTACCCCGGCGCAGAAACCGGCCCTCGCCCAGGTCGAAATCAAGGTCATCCCCAACCTCGTCAAATTTGACATCACCCGTTTTGACGTGGTGGGAGGGGCCCAGATCCAGTTGCTCTTCTCCAACTCCTGCGTGATGCCCCACAACTTGGTCATCCTCCAGCCGGCCGCCGAAGCCGGCGTCATCGCGGCGGTCAACGCCCTCGGTCTTGAGGGCATGGACAAGGGCTTTGTGCCGGAGGTTCCCGGAATCGTGGCCGCAACCAAACTGCTGCAGCCGCAGCAGAAGCAAACGATTCAATTTCAGGCGCCAGCTGAACCGGGGGATTACCCCTTTGTGTGCACCTTCCCAGGGCACTGGTTTACGATGCGGGGGGTCATGCACGTCCTCGCCCCGGGGGAAAAGGCCCAAGGGGCCGTTCGGGATCGGGAAAAAGTGGTCAATGTTCCCGACGCGCTCAAGGATTCCGGGGTCACCCACCGGCCCCTCGGAACCATGGCGAAGCCTCTGGTGATGCGCACTTTTGTGCCCGATCCCGGGTTGGACGAGGAGGTGTTCGCCCATCACGGAGTGGGAAAAACCGCCGTCAAGTATGACCCCAACACCCGGGAAGATCTTTTTGACAAGAAGGTAGACAAGTCGACCGGGAAAACGGTTTTGGAGCCGAAGCTCATCCCCGCCCAGCCGGGCATCCCCGGAGCGATTGCGGTGAGTCATGGATCGGAGTTTTCCTACGTTTGGGACACGACCGAGTGCCGCCTTCTCTATGCGTGGCGTGGCGGTTTTTTGGACATGAACCCGTACTGGGGTAAAGAGCCAGGAGGCGTGCGTGCGGCTCGCTACATTCCAAAAATAGAGGGCGCCCTCATTTACCGAGCGTCGGGCCCCGCTCCGCTTTCGGGGGGAGCAGGGGAGGCGCCGATTTTTGGAGGCTACCGCATGCTCGAAGGGGCGCCAGAGTTCTGGTACCGCCTCGGCGCTCGGCTGATTCGCGAACGGGTTATCCCCCGTGCCTCCGAGGGGTTCGATTTGGAGATTCGTCAAGAAGGCGGCGGTGCCGACTTGTCATGGAGCGTCTCTGCAAAGGATGCCTCTGCTGTGAAAGCCGCCCGCAACGAACGGGGAATTCGCGTGTCCATCCAAGATCGGCCCGAGCCCGAAGCGCCCAAGTCCCCGACCCCGGAAAAGACCCCCAAGTCCCGTTAACCCCCCCCCCAGAAAATGTTCTCTTTGTTGATTCAGGACATGAAATTCCAACGCATTTTAACGTGTCTCACTCTCGGATGGATCGGGGTTTCGCCGCTCTCCGCATCGGCTGCAGGGACTCCCTACGCAGTGGAGGAGATCCCCGTTCCGAAGGGCATCGCTCCGGAAATCGGGGGGCTCGGATTCACGCCCACAGGAAAGCTGGTAGTGCTGACCCGGCGTTCCGGGGTGCTCATGGCAAAGCCTCACGCTGACCCGGCCAAGTTTCAGTGGAGCGTTTTTTCCGATCAATCGCTGCACAATGCCAACGGTCTGTGGGTGGTTTCAGACACCGAATTACTGGTGAGCCAGATGCCCGAACTCACCCGCCTCAAAGACATCAACGGCGACGGCGTGGCCGACGAATACGAGACGGTCATGCCTCTGAACCTCAGCGGGGCCTATCACGAGGTCACCGCCGGTCCGGTTCCGGACGGAAAAGGCGGCTATTATTTGGCCCTCAACACGGCCTCGCATGCAGGCTTTACCTTCCAGCACACGCGCGGTGCCTACTCCGAGATCGGCCGGCGGGGTCGCAATTTTTCGTCCGTCCCTTACCGGGGCTGGGTGTTTCACCTCGACGCATCGGGCAAGGCGGAGCCTTGGGCCAAGGGATTCCGTTCCCCGAACGGGATCACGGTGGATCCCCAAGGTGAGGTCTGGGTCAGCGACAATCAGGGCGATTTCCGCGCAACCAATCCCCTCTACCATGTCCAGAAGGACGGCTTCTACGGGCACCCGTCCTCGCTGGTTTGGGATCCCGCTTACGTGAAGGACGATCCCAGCCGCGATCCCCTCAAACAGCCGCTGGAGGAATTGGACGCGATGCGCTCTCCGGCCGCGGTGCTGTTTCCTTACGGCTTCTCGCGTTCCCCGGCGGAACCGGTGGTCGATTTGAGCGGCGGCCGTTTCGGCCCCTTTTCGGGCCAGATGCTGGTGGGCGATGCCGCCGCTCCCCGCATCATCCGGGTCATGCTCGAAAAGGTGGACGGCGCATGGCAGGGGGCTTGCGTAGATTTCCTCTCAGGAAACGGATTGCGCAATGGAACCAACCGGATGGCTTTTTCGCCCTCCGGTAAGGAGCTGTACGTGGGCCAGACGATGCGGGAGTGGGCGGGGGCGATGGAGGGACTGCAGCGTGTCGTATTTCGTGACGGGAAGGTTTTTGAAGTGCTCCGAATGCACCTTCAAAGTGACGGCTTCGAATTCGAGTTCACCGAGCCCGTCGACCCCGGAAATTCGGATTCACCCGAGGCGTTCTCCACCGAAAGTTACTGGTACCAGTATGCTTCCAAATACGGAGGCGACGAGGTCGCCAAACAAAAGGAGACTCCCAAAAGTGTCCATTGGAGCGCGGACCGACGGAAGGCGCGTGTGGTGTACGAGGGAATTTCAGCGCAGCGGGTGTATCGGGTGACGCTTCGTGGGCTCACCTCATCCGAGACTCCCCTCGGGCATGCCACGGTGGCCTACACGGTCAACCGTGTCGCAAAGTAACCCTGCCAAGCCTTGCGGTCAGGCGGGCTCCGGGTAAAGGGTAAAGGCTCACCTGTATGTCCCAGACCAAACCCATTCCAGTCAGCATCCTTACCGGTTTTCTTGGCGCCGGAAAAACCACGTTGCTGAATTACATTCTGAAGCAGCAGCACGGCTATAAATTCGCCGTCATTATCAACGAGGTCGGAAAAATCGGGGTGGACGGCCAGTTGGTCGAACGTCAGCAGGAGGAAATCGTGGAGATGAGCAACGGCTGCCTTTGTTGCACCGTTCGCAAGGACTTGGTCCGCGGAGTCCAAAACCTCCTCAAAAAGGGAGGCTTTGATTACCTCCTCATCGAAACAACGGGGATCGCTGAGCCAGGTCCCATCGCGCAGACCTTTTTGAACATCCCCCAGCTCCAGCAGTTGGTGCGCATGGACTCCATCATCACGGTGGTCGATTCGGAGCAGATCTCCAAGCAGCTGGCCGAAACGGAAACCGCCCGGGAACAAATCACGATGGCGGACTTCATCCTCCTCAACAAAACCGACCTTGTGGATGAAGCAGAGTTGCGCCAGGTGGAGACCACCGTTCGCGGACTCAACCCGCATGCCACGATTTTCCCGACCAACCAGTCTCAGGTGAACCTGAAGGAGTTGCTCGACATGCACGCTTTTGACGTCGATCAAAAGCTCGCGGTCGACCCCCGTTTCCTCGACGAACTCAGTCAGCGCCACCACCACGAGATTAACTCGGTGTCACTCCAGTTCGAGCGCCCCTTCAATGTGGAGGCGCTCGAGTTATTCGTTCAGGAACTTTCTGAGAAGGAGAAGATTTACCGCTCCAAGGGTTTCTTGTGGATCGAGGGAAATCCGCGCCGTGCGATTTTTCACGGGGTCAACAACCGCTTCACGCTCATGTGGGATCGCCTCTGGGAAAAAGGGGAGCCCCGCGTCAGTCAGTTGGTGTTTATCGGAAAGCAGATCAACGAGGGAAACATCCGCGCGCAATTGGAGCAGTGTGCGGTGCGATAAAAAAGCGGCAGAGCGCAGACGAGCAGATCCGCGTCTGCAAAATCTCAGGACTTTTTCTTAAACACCATCGTCTTCCCGATCATCAAAGGATCAAAAGAGTCATCGATGCCCCAAGTGGTTTCCGATGCCCCTAGAATCAGGTAGCCATCGGGGCGAAGGTGACGCGAAACGCGCTCCAAAATGAGCTTCCGCGTCTCTTGCGCGAAATAGATCATCACATTCCTCATCAGAATGACGTCCATCTGCGGTACCGGCGGCCAAATCGTCGCGAGGTTCATCTCCCGAAAATCAACCGACCGCCGAAGGTCCTCTCGAATCACCCACTCCCCGGAGATTTGATTGAAGTGTTTGATGAGTTGCGTCGCCGGCAGCCCACGGTTGACCTCAATTGGGCGGAACGCCCCGGATTTCGCCTTCTCCAAAACGTCGGTGCTCAAGTCCGTGGCAAGGATGTAGTTGGTCCAGCCTGCGACTTGCGGAAAATGATCTTTGAGCATCATGGCGATGCTGTACGGCTCCTGGCCGCTTGAGCACGCAGCACTCCAAAAATTCAAAGAACGAATCTCCGATCGAGCGGCGATCAACTCCGGGAGGATCACGTTCTGGAGCGCTTGAAAGGGATGCACATCCCGGAAAAAGGATGTGGCATTGGTGGTCATCGCGTTGATCACTTTCTTGACCAGAGACGGATACGAGTCTCGGCGCAAAAGCTTCACGAGATCCGTGATCGTACCGATGCCCTCGCTCTTCGCGAGCGGCGCGAGCCTTGTCGTGATGAGGTAATCCTTGTCGGACTCCAACACGATGGCCGTCTCTTTCAGAACCAGTTCTGAAATGTAGTGGAGGTCTTCGGGAGCAACCGAAATCAGTTCATCCTCACTTTGTTTGATCGACATTTGCGGGGGTAATTGATGGTTTCCGGCCAACCATGACCCTCTGGAGTATCTCCGAGGCTATTCCGTCAATCGGGAGAACGGCATCTGCCTGCCCCGCTTCGACAATCGAGCCCGGCATTCCCCAGACAACGCTCGACTCCTCATCCTGAACAATCACCTGTCCGCCCTTTGCCCGGATTTCGCGCGCTCCCGCCGTGCCGTCGTTTCCCATTCCAGTGAGCACGATGGCGAGGACGTTGCCTCCAAATGTCTGGACTGCAGAGCGGAAAAGGACGTCTACGGAAGGTCTGCAAAACTGCTCGGGAAGGTCTTGGTTTAAACGGGCACGAATGAGCGACCCGGTTTTTTCCAAGAGCATATGGTGGTCCCCGGGAGCGATCCACGCACCGCCCGGAAGGAGGACTTCACTATCCCGTGCTTCCGCGATGTGCAGGGGGCTTTGAAAGTTGAGCCGCTCCGCGACCAATTTTGTGAAAAGCGGGGGCATGTGCTGGACGATAGCGATGGGTACAGGGAAATTTGCTGGCAGGCTGGGCAGCAATTTGGCCAGCGCGTTGGGGCCTCCTGTCGAAACACCGATCACCACGATATCGACCCGTCCACGCGGAGCAATGTGCGTCACCCGCGTCGGCGCAGAGCGCGCTACACGCACAGCGGGTCGCACGGGTGCTTGACCGATGGACTCCTGGGGGGCAATCGCGCTTGATTCCGGTTCCTCCGTCTGTGCCGTGGAGCCCTCCAACTCAGGTTTTGACTCGGCTTTGGCACGCGCCGCAGCCCTCCGGGCCGCAACGATCCGAGCCCTCCTTTCGGCAATCGACTTGGGCCCCAGACTCTTAACCTTCGGAAGAAGCTCCCCCCTGAGCTGTAAAATGCTGTCCTGAAGACTGCTGCTACGTGTCGGCTTCGTGACACAGCAGGTCGCCCCGATCGCGAGCGCATCGAGGGCCGCAATCGCACCTTTCTCGGTCAGCACGCTGCACATGATGACTGGAAGATTGGGGTGGTTCTGTCTCAACTCCCTCAGCGCAGCCATGCCGTCCATCTCGGGCATGTCTACATCGAGAGTGATGACGTCCGGTTTCAGCTCACGGATACAATCCAAGGCGATCCTTCCATTGGCTGCCGTACCGATCACTTCCACCTCGGGATCGCAGGACAAGGCCTCTGAAATCGCGATCCGGACGAAGGAGGAGTCGTCCACCACGAGTGTCCGGATTTTTTGCATCGCGAAGGGCGAGATGCGATTTACGGGTTCAGACCAAGGAGGGAGAGCTTGTCCGTGACTGCGTCCTTTGTGAAGGGCTTCATGAGATACTCGTTGGCCCCTGATTCCAGAGCGGCCATCACGTTGTCTGCCTCGGATTCCGTGGTGATCATCATGATTTTCATGGATTCATTCCCCGGCTTCTGGCGAACTTCGCGGACGAATTCTAGTCCGTTCATTTCCGGCATGTTCCAGTCAACGCAGGAAACCTCCGGGAAGCCGTTCTGGTCGATCCATGCCAGCGCCTCCAACCCATTGGAGGCATTTCCTGTCTCAAAGCCGATTTCTTGCAGAATGTTGGAGATGATCATTCGCATGGTGCGAGAATCATCCACGATCAGTGCGCGCATAAGTATTTGATTTGAAGTGTAGTTTTCGAGTTCGGTACAGGTCGTTTCACGGGAGGAAAGCATCACGGCAGTGCCTCCGATTCGGGAGAGTTTGCTTTGGTTACGGGAGTGGCGTCCAAGCGAAACTGTCCAATCAGCATGCTGAGGTCTGCGCTCAACTCCGCAAGGTCGTTTGCCGAGAGTTTCGTCTGCGTGGCTCCTTGTGCCGCGCTCGCGGCCGTGTGGGCGACGCTCGCAGCGTTCCTGTCGATTTCACGAGCCCCCCGGGCAGCTTCCTGAATCGAGCGGGTAATCTCATTGGTTGTGAGCGTCTGCTCATCAATGGCAGAAGCGATGCTTTGCTGGAACGTGTTGATTTTGAATATAATCTCGTGAATTTCCGAGATGATGCTCACCGACTGCCTCGTGTCGCTTTGGATCGTGTCTATTTTCTTCGAAATATCCTCGGTGGCCTTCGACGTGTTTTTGGCCAATTCCTCCACCTCCGTCGCCACCACCGCAAAACCTCGGCCAGCCTCCCCGGCGCGGGCCGCCTCAATTGTGGCATTGAGAGCCAGCAGGTTGGTTTGCTTGGCGATGGAGTGAATCATCTTGATTACCTTTCCAATCTCCGCGCTGCTGGCTCCCAGTTTCGAGATTGTTTCCTTTGCGGCTTCGGCAGCTCGGACCGCGCTGGCAGCGATTTTGACCGATTGCGAAAGATTTCGAGCGATCTCGCGGATGCTCACTGACATCTCCTCGGCGGCCACAGCAACGCTCTCCACATTTTCGCTCACATCGGAGGTGATCGATGCGACAGCCCTGGCCTGCGTGGAAGTTTCCTCGGCGTAGGTACCCATTTGCTGGCTCACCACGCTCAGTTCTCGGGACGAGCCCGCCAGAGTGTTCGCGCCATCCGCGACCTCCACCAACGTGGTTCTCAAGCTCGCGGTCGATTGATTTAGTGCGAATGCGAGACGCCCGAGTTCATCCTCCGACTCCACCGGCAGTTTGACTGTAAGGTCTCCCTTGGCCGTGTCCTCGAGTGCATGCATGGCCACCTGCAGCGGGCGAACCACACTTCGAGTCACAGTGATCGCGGTCCAAGTTCCAAGCGATACGGCGGCGATCCCAATGGCGGTGAGCACGAGGATGATACGTTGGGATTCCTGATCCTGCTCCTTTTTCCTCCCCTCGATCATTTCGTTCTGAATGCGTAAAAAACCCCGCTCTAGACCATCGAGCTTGCCGATCACAAGCTGCTCGGCGGGACTCGCCTTCTGCGACAAAGTGCCGAGGCCGCCCTCTCGGTCCCCCGCCTCAAATTGAGCCAGAGCGACATCGAGTGACACGTGTAAGGACTCGATCGCACGCTCCACGTCTTCCAATGCTGATTTTGCCGAGAGTCTTTTGACGGCCAAGCTCTCCTGCACTGCTGTCAATCGGGATGAAACTCCAAACTCCAAGGACGCTTTAGCCCGGTTCAACTCCTTTGCCAGATTACCCCTCGCCATCTCTAGTTGCTTGCGAATCTCGCCGACGTCGCGGTCCGTTTCCTGCGCTTTGAGGACAATTCCGGGCTCCCCGCTCGCAAGTCCCTCAATGTCGAGCACTAGCCCCCCCCACTGGGTCGCCGTGGTGAGGCTATTGGCCGTCAGCTCATTGAGTTTTCCAACCTGCTGCGTGGTCACTGTTCGGGCGTAAAACAGCGTGGCTGCGAGCAACGCCATCTGGATTCCGAAACCCAAAAACAGCCGCGACTGGATGGAAAACTTGTGGAGCATGAGTGGAGGAGCGAATTTTGCTGCCCGCGGTGCCGGATTTAAGGAAATTTGACGACGTTTTTTTCAGGTTCTTGGAGGCCGGATCAAAAACGGATCAGACTCCCGCCAAGACCGAAAAATCGCTCCGAAGGATGACAAGTAACTGGGAGCTTAGTTTGCAAACGCTGTCGATCATTTTGCGGGCGTTGCTAGTCATCGTGTCGGGGGCGGGTTCCAGCAGGTCCTGCGACACCTCGATGACGTCTCCGACGTCATCAATCGGGAAACAGAGGGGGCCATCCGGGGTCTTGATGATGATGCTCATTTTGAGAGGGTGATCCTCCGCGGGAACCGCGAGATCCAACCGCCGACGAAGGTCTATGGCGGTGACGATCTGCCCCCGGAGATTGATCAGGCCGTATACCGCTTCTGGAGCCAAAGGCACCTTCGTCACTGGTTGGGTGCGAATCACTTCCAAGACACAGTTGACATCGAGGCCGAAGAGGTTTTCTCCGAGCAAAAATGTGCAAATTTGGCGAGTAGCGCTCATGCGTAAACTTCGGAGAATTCTGGGGCGTAAATCCGGATGATTTCTTCGACGTCTACCAATTCCGTCACTCGCTTTCCGATGACGGCTGAGCCCATCACGCCTGTTCTCTTGCCGGTTGTTCTCGTCTCCAACTTCTCCTTCACGATCATTTCAACCGCCTCAATGACGAGGCCGAGCGGGTGTCCATTGTGATGGTAGATGATCGTCTGGAAAATCGAGGCATCCGCCATCGTTTCGGGGAGCCCCATCACCTTGGCGAGAAAGATGAGGGGCAAAATTTCATGGCCGTATTGAATGACGCACTTTCCGGCACAGTGCTCGATGTCTTGTCTCGGGAATTCCTCGAGACGGTGCACGAATTCCAACGGCACCGCCGCACGGGTGCCTCCGACTTGGAATACCAAAAGTTCCTTGAGATCAGAATGGTCTGTCGATTTTTCTGCGGACGCGTCCACCGGTTTGACGTTGGCCGCCGACTGCGTATTCGACTGGAGAAGGTTTGCTTGAGAGCCTATCCCAAACACGTCGAGGATGAGAGAGATGCGACCGTCGCGAAGAATCGTGGAACCCGCAAAACACGCCAGACTGATGAGCGCTCTCCCGATCGGCTTCACCACGACTTCTTCGGCTTCATGGATGCTGTCCACAACGAGGCCAAACTGCCTCGCGCCCACGTTGAGTATTGCCAAATGTTGAAGGGTTGGTGGGGAAACCGGAGCGAGTTTTAGTGTGTCCTTCAGATGCACGACCGGGAGCAGATTCCCCCTGAGCCGAGCCACAGGCACATCTCTGACGTGTTCGATCACCAGATTCTGGTCGATGCGGATGACCTCCAACAAATTGGATTGCGGGATCGCAAACCGTTCGCCGCAGCAGCCGATGATCACAACTGGGATGATTGCCAGCGTGAGGGGAATCTTGATGCGACAGGTCGTGCCTTTTCCGAACGTGCTGGTCATTTCGACGATACCGCCGATTTTTTCGATCTGCGTTTTGACAACGTCCATCCCCACACCCCTTCCCGACACAAGGCTGACTTTATCCGCAGTTGAAAAACCCGGGAGAAAAATGAGGTTAATGAGGTCTCTCTCGGACATTTGGTCCGCGATATCCTGAGTGATGAGCCTCCTTTCTAAGGCTCTCGCTTTCACTCGGTCCAAATTGATCCCGCCCCCATCGTCCACGATTTCGATCGTCACTAACCCGGCTGCGTGGAACGCGCGCAGAGAGATGGTTCCCTCGGGCGGCTTGCCGGCCGCAATTCGGACCTCGGGAGTTTCGATGCCGTGATCAACGCTGTTGCGTAGAAGGTGTGTCAGCGGATCTTTGATTGCATCCAAAACGGTGCGATCCAGTTCTGTTTCTCCTCCTTCGGTCCGCAAACGCACCTTCTTGTGACAGAGCTCTGCGAGGTCTCTGAGAGTGCGAGGTATTTTGCTCCAGAGCGTGTCGATCGGCTGCACGCGCGTCTTCATCATCCGATCCTGAAGTTCCGAGGTCAGTTGGCTCAGCCTCTGAGCTGCGGATTGGAGGGGGGCGGAATTCTGCGCCACCGAAAATTGCGTGATTTGGTTGCGCGTCAGCACGAGCTCGCCCACCAAATTCATGAGCGTATCCAACGTTTCAACGTGCACTCTGATGGTGCCCTCTAGGGCTTTGGACTCAATCGGCAGCTCCGCCTCGGCCACCGATTGGTCCGTTTCGGGTCCCGCAGCGGATGGTGCGGGGAGATGCTGTGACGGTGAGGCCTCGGGTTTTTGTAACTGTACCAGCCGCTCGATCAGAGCCGAGTAATCGCCGTCACCCTCTTTTTGCGTGTTCTCCAGTTCGGAAATGATGGAGCGGATCGCGTCTCCCGTAGCGAGGAGTGCACTCGCGATCGATCTCGTGAACGGGATACTTCCGTCGCGCACGAGAGCAAGGAGGTTTTCGCCCGCGTGCGCTATCGCCTCCAGCTTGTGCAAGGCCAGGAATCCACAGGTGCCCTTGATCGTGTGGAGAGTGCGGAAAATGGAGGAAATGACCTTTGGGGAATCCGGGTTCTTTTCCAAGACGAGAAGGCCCGCGTCATATTGTTCCAGATTCTCTAAGCTTTCGATGAAGAATTCCTGGAGGGGATCAGTCATGGGGAGGGCGGCCGTACATCCGTGGTAGGCCGATGGGAGCAGTTGCAATGCCAAAGCTTTCATTCAACATTTTCACCGGGGTTGTCTAGGTTTCGGGTGACAAACGCGAATCGGCTGCGTAAGACGTGCGACCGGATGAAGGTACTGGTAGCTGATGATAACGCTTTGATTCGCGAGCTGCTGAGGCAAGCGCTGGCTCCTTTGGATTGGGAGATGGAGATTGTCTCGGATGGCCCGACTGCTTTGGCTTACCTCAACGCACTCGAGGAGCCCGTCGTGGCGGTCTTGGACATGGAATTGCCGACGATCAGCGGAGTCGACATCGCGAAACGTTTCGAGGGGAGACACCCCGAGCATGCGGTGTTTGTGCTGCTCGTGACCACGAAGTGCGATCCCCTTGCGATCGAGGAAGGTTTGCGTGCGGGAGCCGTAGACGTTCTGGTGTTGCCGATGGACCAGAATGTCATTCGGGCTAGGGCGCAGGTTGCGGCGCGAATGATGCTGAAACTGTCGTCCGTGGCGGCGCTGGTCCAGCAGTTGCCGGAGGGCTCAGTGGTTCCATCGGAACCCAATGTGCGCGTTTCATCGTCAAGCTTAAACCCGAAGTTTCAGAAGTTTAAGGCTCTCACCAAGGCCGCTGATTTCATTTTGGAATCGGTCGCCGGAATGGGATTCGAGGAGGTCTCGCGACTTGACCAGTACGTTTTCCCTACGTCAGAGCCAAGCTTTGCGTCATGGTGCTGTATTGTCGCTCCGAATTGCTCGGTGTGGGTTGATGTTTTGGTCGAGGCTGACCGATTAATCGCAACCGAGCTTTTTGAGCGGTTGACGGGAGTCCCTGCGGACTCCGCGAAGGACGCGATCGATACCTTGGGTGAAATTGTGAACCTGATCCAAGGTGGGATTAAGGCGGCGCTCCAAGCTGAGGGCCACGAGACCATCACGCCGATAGTTCCGCGTCAGGTTTCGTCTTCCAGCCTTCGCAAATTGAACGACCACACGACGGATCGCATCCGGTTGGTTGTAGACGTGGATGGGCTCGTTTTTTGCGTCACTTTGTTCGTTTTCAACCGTCCGATGATTCGTAAGACGATCGAGGCTCTGCGTTTCCGCGACGTCACGGCAGAGGCACTGCCGATGCCTCATGGAATCGACCTGAAGATGTTGAACCGGGGCGTGATGCTGGATGACCGTTGGATTTCAAATTTGCGGAATCGGTTCATCGGCGACAGTCGCCGTCTTGCGATCAATGTCGTGGAGCCCCCTCCATTGATCAACTTGCTCGCCGGGTCGAGTGCTGGCCATCCCTAGTTATTTATCCGGGAGTGGGTGCCCAGACGGGAACCGGCTCCGATTGCGGGTGCTGCCTGCTTGATTCGATGGCTGGCGTGGGCGCATGCTCCTCGGATGTACTCCGAGCACGCATCGTTGTTCTCCGCGAATGAGAGTTTAGCCCACCTCGATTCCTTCCCGAGACGCCACTTGGGAGTGACTGAGGAGGAACAGGGCTCGATGCTGGACGCGGTGGGGGCAGAGTCTTTGGATGCGCTAATTCACGAGGCGGTGCCCGCGGAGATTCGCTATCGGGGGGGGCTAAAGCTTCCGAAAGCCCAGGGCGAATACGAGTCACTCTGCGAACTGAGGGAGATGGCGTCGCGCAACCGGGTGATCAAAAGTTTTTTGGGTCAGGGGTACCACGGGTGTGTTACGCCTCCGGTTATTCAGCGGAATATTTTGGAAAATCCGGCGTGGTATACGGCGTATACTCCGTACCAAGCCGAAATTGCCCAAGGGCGGTTGGAGGCCCTTCTGAATTACCAGACGCTGATCACGGAACTCACGGCTCTGGATATCGCGAATGCCTCGCTACTGGACGAGGGGACGGCTGCGGCGGAGGCGGTCATGATGGCGCGTGCCGCGTCGCGTCTTGGCGGGAGTGCCTGCGTCTTTGTGGATTCGCAGTGCCATCCCCAAACGATTGAGGTGGTCCGCACGCGGGCTGAGGCTGCGGGTTTCGGAGTCGAAGTGGGTGATCCATCCGCGTGCCAGTTTTCCGGCGAGATCTTTGCGATTCTTGTTCAGGTTCCGGGAACTGCCGGGACGATTTGTGACTATAGCGATCTCTCGGGGAGGGCTCATGCGGGGGGTGCTTTGGTGATTGCTGCGGCTGACCCTCTTGCTTTGACGTTGATTAAGCCTCCGGGCGAATGGGGCGCTGACATTGCTGTGGGGTCGACGCAGCGATTTGGGGTGCCGATGGGGTATGGAGGACCGCATGCGGCTTATCTTGCGACGCGTGATTCGCTGAAGCGGTTGATGCCGGGGAGGCTCGTGGGGGTCTCACGAGACGTTCATGGGCGCGCGGCTTGCCGTTTATCGTTGCAGACTCGCGAACAGCACATTCGCCGAGACAAGGCGACGAGCAACATTTGCACGGCCCAGGTGCTGTTAGCGGTGATGGCCTCGATGTATGCGGTTTACCACGGGCCTGACGGATTACGTGCGATTGCGCGCAGAGTACACAGACTCGCGTTGTCTCTTGCGAGTGGCTTGCGCGAAATGGGCTGCGAGGTTCGCCCGGGGCCATTTTTTGACACGGTGACGGTGCATTTACCGGAGGCAGAGCGGGATGCCTGGATCGGGCGTGCTTTGGACGCTGGTTACAATCTACGCTCAATGCCAGAGGGGGTGTCGCTCAGTTGTGATGAGACAACTTCCTGGAGTGATATTGCTGCGGTGCTCGCAAGCTACGGAAAAGGAGAGGGTTCCTTGTTTGAACCTGTGGCTCCCGAGCCATTGGAGATAGAGCAGCGGACTTCGAAGTTTTTGACGCATGAGGTGTTTCATTCGCACCACACGGAAACAAAGATGCTCCGCTATGTGAGGAGCCTTGAGGCGAAGGATTTGTCTCTGGTGCACTCCATGATTCCGCTGGGTTCGTGTACGATGAAGCTGAACGCAACCAGCGAGATGTTGCCGGTGAGTTGGCCCGAGTTTTCGCAGATGCACCCTTTCTGTCCGGCGTCCCAGGCGGAAGGATACCGTGAGTTGCGTGTGCAGCTGGAGCGGTGGTTGTGCGAGATCACCGGGTTTGCAGGAGTCTCGCTCGAGCCGAATGCCGGGTCGCAGGGCGAGTACGCGGGGCTGCTAGCGATTCGTGCCTATCACCGCTCGCGTGGTGATTTGCAGCGGGATGTTTGTCTGATTCCCACGAGCGCACACGGGACCAATCCCGCCAGTGCAGTGATGGTGGGGATGCGCGTGGTGGGCGTGGCGTGCGGTGAGGATGGGAACATTGATCTCCAAGACCTTCAGGCCAAGGTGGTCGCGAACAGTGACAGGTTGGCGGCCCTCATGGTGACCTACCCCAGCACGCACGGAGTTTTTGAAGAGGGAATCCGGGGGATTTGCTCCTTGGTTCACGAGCACGGCGGTCAGGTTTACATGGATGGCGCAAACATGAACGCCCAGGTGGGACTGTGTCGGCCTGGGGATTTTGGAGCGGACGTGTGTCATCTGAACCTCCACAAGACGTTCTGCATCCCACACGGTGGCGGGGGACCGGGCGTGGGCCCGATTGGGGTGGCCGAGCATCTCGTTCCATTTTTGCCCAGCCGCGAAGCGGGTGCCGCAGTGGGAGCCGTGTCGGCGGCACCCCTGGGGAGTGCGGGAATCCTCGTCATCCCATGGATGTACGTGCGGATGATGGGAGCCGAGGGCCTGACGGAGGCGACCCGATTGGCGATTTTGAATGCGAACTATGTTGCGGCGCGTCTGGAGCCTTTTTTCCCGGTGCTTTTTAAGGGCGCCAGGGGGCGAGTTGCCCACGAGTGCATTTTGGATCTTCGCGGGTTCAAGCACAGTACTGCGGAGGATGTTGCAAAGCGCCTGATGGACTTTGGATTTCACGCTCCCACGTTGAGTTGGCCGGTTGCCGGGACGCTGATGGTGGAGCCTACGGAGAGCGAATGCCTAGCCGAGTTGGATCGGTTTTGTGATGCGATGATTGCGATCCATGGGGAAATGGTCGCTGTGGAGAGCGGATCGCTGGACCGCGCCAATAATCCTCTCAAGCATGCGCCTCACACTGCGGGGGTGCTTTGCCAGGAGCCCTGGGATCGCCCTTACTCGCGGGAGCAAGCGGTGTTTCCTTTACCGTGGGTGCGTGAGAGCAAATTTTGGCCGTCTGTGGGCCGGATTGATAATGTGTGGGGCGATCGAAACTTGTTCTGCGCCTGCGTACCCCTGGATGAGGCTTAGAGGGTGAGCGTGGCGTTATCTGCGTCCCGGAAGGGGCGCAGGCAACGCTGATGGTTGTAGCCCGCGTACCGGGGCTGCGTTTGAATCCTTGCATGAATCCCGGAGGCGCACAGCTCCAAGCGCGCGAGCTGCGAAAGCGGGTGGGTTTTTCCGATTTGGCCCTCCTGTTTTTGATTCTCGGGGGAATGTGGGGAGCACTGCATTTGGGCCGGCAGATGTGGGTGCGTTTGGATGCCAACGCACTTGCAACGATTGATATGAGCCTTGCGCGCATCCCTGCCTATGCCGGGAGAACATTGCTCCGGATGTGGGTCGCGTTCGGCTGCTCGCTGTTTTTTACGGTGGTTGTGGGTTACGCGGCGGCTAAGAGCGCCCGCGCCAGGGCGCTGATCCTGCCGACTCTGGATGTGCTGCAGTCCGTCCCCGTCCTCGGTTTTCTCTCGGTCACGGTCGCTGGCTTCATGGCTCTGTTTCCGGGGAACGTGCTGGGGGTCGAGTGTGCGAGTATTTTTGCGATTTTTACGGGTCAGGTTTGGAACATGGCTTTTGGATTTTACCACTCGCTTCGGAGTATCCCGACGGACTTGGGGGAAGTAGCGCTGAGCTATGGGCTCAACCGCTGGCAGCGGTTTGTGACTGCGGAGTTGCCGGCCGCGATCCACAGCCTGCTTTGGAATTCCATGCTGTCATTTGGAGGAGGGTGGTTTTTTGTGGCTCAGAGCGAGGCGATTAGTGTCATGAATAAAGACATTCGCCTTCCCGGATTGGGCTCTTACATGGCGGGTGCTATCGAGCGGAGCGACTCTCACGCGGCGCTTTGCGCGGTGGTGGCGATGTTTCTGGTCATCTTTCTCAGTGACCAGTTGGTTTGGCGCCCTTTGTTGGTTTGGGCTGACAAATTCAAACTGGAACTAACCGAGTCGAGCGAGCGCCCGACCTCCTGGTTTTATAACGTTGTGAAGGCGTCATTGCTCCTGCGTTTGGCAAGGCAAACAGCCTCCCGGCTCCGGGAAAGTTTCACCTGTTGGATGCCTCCTTTCCGGAGGGATGCGGTTGGCGCGCTGGGGGTTGGGAGGGGAGGTTTTCTCATCATGTGTCGGGCCGTGTCCTACCTCCTCGTGTTGTGGCTGGGCGTCTGGTTGCTACGAGCCACGGTGGACGCTGCGCTGGAGGTGCACGCTCGGGTGTCTTTGCGCGAGCTGGGGGGCATCGTGCGCATGGGGGGGCTCACGATGCTCCGCGTGTTTGCAGTGACGCTGTTGGCCACGCTGGTGTGGACGCCGATTGGCGTGTGGATTGGGGCGAGACCGGCCGTGGCACGGGTTGCGCAACCCCTGGTACAGATGGCTGCGTCGTTTCCTGTGAACATGACGTTTCCCTTTGTGGTGGGGCTTTTTGTGGCGTGCCGCGTGGACATGAACTGGGGAAGCATCCTCCTTATTGCGCTGGGGACCCAGTGGTACATTCTCTTCAATGTAATCGCGGGCTCGATGGCGATTTCCAATGATTTGCGGGAGGCGGCGGCCGCTTTTGGTCTGAGGCGATGGGCCTTGTGGCGCACGTTGATTCTACCCGCCATTTTTCCGTTTTGGGTGACCGGCGCCTGTACGGCGGCTGGCGGGGCATGGAATGCCAGTGTCGTGGCGGAGATGGCTTCTTGGGGAAGGACGACCCTTCGTGCGGAGGGACTCGGGGCCTTTATTGCGGATGTCACGCGGCAGGGGAATCGACCGCTGATTCTGTGTGGGATCGGCGTGATGGCGTTTGCTGTGGTGTTGATGAACAAGCTGTTGTGGAGGCCGTTATACGCACTGGCAGAGCGGCGCTGCCGAATGGACTAGGGTGATGGACAATTCTCGCGGACCTCATTTTCCAATGGAGGCATCTGCTGCCTCGCACTTCATCGCGGAGCTGGTGCACGTGAGCAAATCCTATGGGGTGGAAGGGCAGGCGGACCTGAAGATTCTGGAGGACGTCAGTCTCGGGGTGCGCGAGGGGGAGTTTTTGGCGCTGCTTGGACAATCCGGCTCTGGGAAATCCACGGTGCTGCGTTGCCTGACGGGGCTGACGCCGCCGAGTGCAGGTGTGGTTCGGTGTTATGCGGAGCCGCTGCAGGGGGTGAATCCCAACGCCTCGATCGTATTCCAGACCTTTGCTCTCTATCCGTGGTTGACCGTTGAGCAGAACATTGCGGTGGGCTTGATGTCCAAGAGGATGGGCAGCCGAGAGAAGAAGGCGGCGGTGGATCGGGTGATCGAGCTAATTGGGCTCAGCCATTATCACGAGTCTTATCCTCGGGAGATATCGGGCGGGATGCGGCAGAGGGTGGGGATCGCGCGAGCCCTGGTGTCTGCGCCGAAGATCCTCTGTCTGGATGAAGCGTTCAGCGCTTTGGATGTCCTCACTGCGGAGAACTTGCGCCAGGAGTTGTTGGGGCTTTGGCATCAAAAAGATGCGTCTCTCAAAAGCGTCTTTATGGTCACGCACAACATCGAGGAGGCGGTGGAAATGGCCACGCGGATCTGCGTTCTTTTTCCGCGTCCGGGCCGCGTCGGGCTCGAGCTGGAGAACCCCCTTCCTTACCCGCGAGATCCGAGGGATCCGGAGTTCCAGCGTTTGGTGGCAGCCATTCACGAGGCGATCACCACGTGTAGCCTTCCCGAATCCACCGAGGCGTTGCATCGCGAAGGAGCGGGATCCCGTTTTCACGGACGCATGGAGTCCATTCCCTGTGTTCCCGTGGGGCAAATCCTGGGGCTCCTGAGTATTATTCGCGACACGCCCCATCTCTCGAACATGTACGAGATTTCGGACGAGGTGGGGAAAGAGTTTGGGGAAACCCTCGCGCTGGTGAAGGCTGCCGAGATTTTGGAGTTGGTCGACACCCCGAGGAATGACGTTTTGCTGACGGAATTGGGGCGTCGGTTTTTGGAGAGCGACCGTCTCGAAAGGAAGCGCCTGTTTAGCGTGCAGATCTGCAAACTCCGGCTGTTTCAGCTCGTGGTGGATCACTTCAAAGCGGAGGACAGCGTCGATGCCGCAGTGATCCTCCGAGAGATTGCGGCGGCCCTTCCCTACGAGAACGCAGGGAAGGTATTACAGACGATGGTGGCGTGGGGGCGTTACGCCGGGATCATGGATCACGATCGTTCCACGAACACCATCTTTGTTCCGCAGAGGAAGGGGGCTAGTCCTCCAGTGGTTTGAGGTAGATATTTTTGTACCACAACGGCGTGCCGTGATGCTGGAAGCCGATCGGGCCTTTGGCGTTGGTACCCCATTTTTTGGCGTAACCGTCCACCGTCTTTTCGCCGTTGAGAAACACCGTGATCACTCCCTTTTCGACCCGGATTTCGTAGTGGTTCCATTCCCCGTGGGGTTTGGCTGCCCGCTTTGTGGGGGGGAGGTCGGGGTAAATTCCGCCGCTGCTGCCATTCCAGATGGGGCGGTCGGGCGAATCTCCGTCGTTGATTTCCACCTGCGTGTTTCCTCGGAGGAAGACGCCGCTGTTTCCATTCTTGGGCACCTTCCAGTCGAGCAAGAGGATGAAGTTGCCGAAGTGTTCGCTCGTGAAGAGGTGAGTGCCTTTTCCGTCGTAAACCAGGCAATCCTCCGCAACCGACCAGTGGGCGGGCGCCTGTTGTTTTTCGACCCAGCCCTCCAAATCCTTGCCGTTGAAAAGGGCGCGGAAGCCTTCGGGGGCCACGTTGTCTTTGGGGGCGTCTGCGGCGGTTGCAGACACGCAGAGGGCGAATCCGGCGAAAAGTCCGGAGATCGTCGATTGGGGGCGGTAATAGGATGTCATGGGTGAGGTGTGCTTGGGGGTTATTTGTCGCCGGCGATCAGCCAGGAGATGAGGTCTGCGACGTCTTCAGGCTGACAGGTGTTGATCAAGCCCGGGGGCATGAGCGAGATCGGCGAGGGCTCCAGTTTCAGGATTTGTTTTCTCGAAAAATCCCGGACATCGGACGCCGTGAAAAGGTTCTCCTGGATTTGAACCAGGTCTGGTCCCTCGTTGACGAGACGGCCTGAGTACATTTCGCCACTCTTGAGGGTCACATTGGTCGTCCCGTACTGATCGCTGATCACTTTGCTGGGCTCGGTGATGCTTTCGATGATTTCCCGGATGGAAAAGCGGTTGCCGACCAGGGTGAGGTCTGGTCCGACGGCACCGCCTTCTCCGCGGAAAAGGTGACAGACGCTGCAGCCCGTTTCGCGGTAGAGGGCCTTGCCCTTTTCGTGATTCCGCGGAGTTTTGAGGAGCGGCTCCACGAGGGCGGCCAGCTCGGCCGTGTCCCAGTTTTTGACAAACAAACGGGAAGCCACCGGGGGTGCGGGACGCGTCTCCGGCGGCGCATTCAGGACGCTTTCCAGACGCGCTTTTTCACCTTCGGAAAGGGAGGCGACGGCATCTTTGCGGATGTCGGTCACAAACTTTGCGAGGTGACCGGCTTTGTGAAACTCCTCGCGCAGAAACCAGCGGAAGAACTTTTCGCGGGCTCCCTCCGGCCAACCTTCCTGAACAAAACGCAGGCAGGCCGCGTAACTCATCTGTTCCTCCTGGGTGGGAGCTTTCTGGAAGAGGCCGTAAACTTTCGATGCCGCCAGCGGGGATTTCCAGCGAACCAGCAGCTGCGAGGCCTCCACATTCAAGCGGCTCTCGGTGGAGGGAATGGCCTGGTGGAGGCGGGTGAAAAGGGCCTCGCGCAGGCTTGCCTCCGGATCTCCGAGACGGATGGAAACCACCTGCATGGCACGAATCAAATCGAGGCGGGTTTCGGGGTCGAGTTTGGCCAGGTCCACCTGAGCCAGACGCTCGAAGAGGGTCGTCTTGTGCTCCTGCTTTTGGAGGCGTGCCAGTGCCAGTGCGGTCTGCACCAGCGCCCTCGGTTCCGTTTTTGCCAAAGCCAGTTTGTCCCAAGCCTCAGGCGCCCGGAACTCAAGGAGGGTGCGCGCCGCAAAACGAATGAACCGGTCGGTGTGCCCCAGATTCTCAATCGCCAGCGCCAGCGAGGCCGAATCCGTCTCGTGATAGGACGCCTCCAGCCGGTGCCGGAGTGCACGCAGCGCGCTCGCTTTCGGATCCGCCGTGGGGATCGATTCCGCCACGCTTTCCTTCCCCGCGTAAGTGATCCGATACAGCGCACTGTTGGAGCGGCGACTGCCGCCCGCAAAATACAGGGCGCCATCAAACGGATTCACCACGATATCCGTGGGTTTCGTGCCTCGGCCTTCCGAAAAAACCTCCATCCTGCCCGAGTAACTTGCACCCTCTTCCTTGAGATGGACCGCGTAGATTTTCCCGTAGGTCCAGTCGGCGATGAAGAGCGCCTCCTGAAAGCGCGAGGGGAATTTTGCCCCATAACCAAACGCCACCCCGGTGGGGCTTCCTCTTCCCACATTCAACACGGGAGGCAGCGAGTCGGCGTAATCCTGGGGCCACTTTCCGGAGACACTTCTCCAGCCATATTCCGCCCCGTCCACCACATGGCACACCCGGGTGGGCCGGTACCAGGGCATGCCCAGGTCCCATTCCATGTCCGCATCGTAGGTGAAAAGTTCACCCGCGCGGTTGTAGGCCGCGTCGTACTGGTTGCGGAATCCCGACGCCGCAAGGGTCCATTCCTGGCCATCGGGCGACATCCGGGCGATGTACCCGGCGGGCGCTCCCGCCCCCTTCATGAATCCGTGCCCGGTCAGCTTGGGAAGGGCGAGGTCGTCCTGCCAGATGGGCGGCACCTGGTAGCGCTGGATTTCCGTGATTCTCGTCGAGTTGCCGCACACCACGGTGATGCTTTTTCCGTCGGGCGAGAGCGCCAAAGCGTGGGGTCCGTGATCGCCCCCTCCGTGCAACTTCCGCAGCAATTGCACCTTGTCCAGCACGTCGTCGCCGTCGGTGTCGGTGACCCGGTAAATTCCCGAGCCTGTCCCGTAAACGCCTTCCTGGCAGACGGTGACGTACAGGCTGTTGAACGCCCACAGGAGCCCGTTGGCGTGGCCGATTTCCACGGGAATAGTCTCCACCTTGGTGTCGGAGGCCTTTCCTCCGAGCGGGGGCGGCGTGATCCTGACCAAACGCCCGCCCGCATCCGAAGCGATGAGCCGGCCTTTGGGATCGAGGCACATGGCCACCCAGGAGCCTTCGTCCTCGTCCAGGGCGTGCAGCAACTCGACCTGAAACCCCTCGGGTACCGTGATGTCCTTTGGGTCGGACACGGAGGGGCGCAAAGAGGCGAACAGGTCGCCCCACGGAGCCTCGCCGTAAGGTTTGACTTCGCGTGCAGCAACGCCTCCGGAGCTGACTTTCCAAGAGGCATTGGATTCGAGGCGGCGGCGGGTGCCATCGGCGTCCACGGTAAGCAGCGAAAACACGACGCCCTCGGGCGCTCCCCCGGACGGGGCGACAATCTCGATTTTGTTGTCTCCCTTGCGGAAATTTTTCGGGAGATCGATGGCCGTGGGCCGTGTGGCATCCGTGTTGGAGGAGGACAAGGAGCCGTTAATGAGGATTTTGCAGCCCTTGGTTGCGGCAAATTTCAGACGGGCGCTGACGGGAGGATTGGGGAGGGAAAACTCTCTTTCAAAGGTCACCTCCGTCCCGGCCTTTGCCGCGGTATCCTGGGTCCAGATCCAGTGGAGTTGAGAAACCTTGGAGTGCAGGGGGAGTTCCTCTGCCGCGCGAGAGCTGGGAAGGGGGCCTGTGCAAATGAGGAGGGCGACTGCGAGGAGAGCCTGCCTTCGAGGGGGAAAGAAACGGTTCATGTTGCGACGATCCGGGAGGGGAAATTTGCTTAGTCTTCACGCGAAGCGGACGGTCGCTCTCGCCGATTTACAAAAAGTTGCGATCCCTCGGGGCGGAGGTTGACGCAGTGAGCAACAAGGGCTCTAAGCGCCCCATGGCTTTCACTTTCGTGGTGCAAAAACAGGTGGAGTTTTCTGAAACGGACATGGCTGGGATTGTCCATTTCTCCAATTTTTTCCGGATGATGGAGGCGGCAGAGCACGCCTTTTTGCGTTCCTTGGGCGTCTCTGTGCACTCTACCGGGCCGGCCGGGACGACGGGTTGGCCGCGGGTCAAAGCCTCATGCGATTATCGGAAACCCCTTCGCTTCGAGGAAACGGTGGCGATTGAATTGAGCATCGCTGAAGTGAGAAGCCGGTCCGTGTGTTACCGCTTCGTTTTCCGGAGGGAATCGGGGGAGGAAGTCGCTGTGGGAGAACTCGTCGTGGTCCATGCGAAAGTGGACCCTGAGAAGAGGGTGCTCGAGGCCTCGCCCATTCCCGAGCCCTTGAAGTCATGGCTCATGGAGCGGGTCACACCCTTGGCGTCCGCTTCCCCACAGCCCGCCGAAAGGGAATTGCGGACCGTGGGCGCCCCAGGGGGGACAATTCACCACCGGGAGGCCTGACGAGGGCCCCCCCTTCCTTTGCTGATCAGGATACGCCAGTTTGCACGAGATTCCGGCGCAGGAGGTCGAGCGCGGTTTGGGTGACGAGCTGTTTGAAACTCTGCCGGTCGGTCTGGAATCGGTGTTTCTCGACCCGTAACAAGTCTTCTGGACCAGCCAGAGCCACGAAAACGGTGCCCAGCGGCTTGTCCTCCGTGGCTCCGCCGGGTCCCGCAATGCCCGTGGTGGCTAGCGCGTAGCTGGATCCTGCAGCGGCCCGCGCGCAGCGAGCCAGGTCGCCCGCAACTTCTTCGCTGACGGCTCCGTGCCGGGCCAGGTGTTCCGCCGAGACGCCGAGGTCCAGCTTGGCTGCGTTAGCGTAGGGGATCCAGCCCCGCAGGAACACGGCAGACGCCCCCGGCACGTGGGTGATTCGGTTTGCCAAGGCCCCACCCGTGCAGCTCTCGGCGGTCGCCAGCGTTTGGCCGCGCGAGTGGAGGGTTTCCAAAAGCCACTCCTCCAGCGGGCGGGCTCCCGAGGGCAGCATCGAGGCCCGAAAATGCTCGAGCAGGATGGCCTCGGCCCCGGCGATTTGTTCTGCGGAGCCCACCACACGGACATCCACCTCCCCAAGACGGGCGCAGTAGCCGGGATCAATTCCCAGCGCAATGAGTGCTTCTCCGACCCGGTCTTCCACGGTGGATTCCGGGACCCCCACAATTCTCCACGTCTGCTGGAGTCTGCCCGACTGTTCGGGAACCAGCCCGCGCAGCAAGGGAAGAACGGAGCTTTCCACCATCGGTTGCAGCTCCCTGGGCGGGCCGGGCAGCAAAAAAAGGTGCGGGCTCTTTTCCGCCGGGGCATCGGCGGCCAGAAACTGCGGCGACAAATAGAGTCCCGGTGCCGTTCCGAAGGGGTTGGGCAAAATCACCGCTCCCTTTGGTTTCATGGCCTGTCGAAGCACTCGGCTCGTCATCGGAATGGAGCGCCGCCGGAACCGTTCGACGATGGCGATCTCCGTTTCCGGGTCATGTTCCATCGGGAGTCCGAGAAGTTCGGCCGTCAATTCGCGCGTCACATCGTCGGTGGTTGGTCCGAGTCCGCCGGTGACGATCACGGCGTCGGCGCGTCCGAACGTTTCCTGAAGGGCGTCGCGGATGGCATGGCCGTCTGGAACGGTGGTTTGGCGGGTGACGCTGATTCCGAGGGGAAAGAGGCTTTGGGCGAGGAAAACGAGGTGGGTGTTGAGGACGTGTCCGAGCAAGAGTTCGGACCCCGTGTTGAGGACTTCGAGGCGCATGGGTCAGGGGCGGATGGCTTCGATGGAGAGAATTTCGCCCGGATCACACTCGACGAGGATGGAGATCGGGCGGCAGCACACGGTGCAGTCTTCGATTTGTTCGTGGTCGCCCTGGGAGGTGTCGATGGGGACGGTGTAGGATTCGCCGCACCAAGGGCATTCGATGGAGGTTTCTTGGAGATACATGGGAGCGGAGGAGGTGAGGGTTGCGGAAAGGAGGGTTAGTCGGACATGCGCAGGCGGGCCTCGCGCAGTTGGAGGCGCCAGCGTTGGAGGAAGGTCATTTCGTGCTGCAAAGTGGCGAGCTGGCTCAGAATGCCGGGGGTGCGTCTGTCCCAGACGGAGTCGGCAGCCTGGATCTGCGTTTCGGCTCTGTGCCAGAGTTCGTTCACTTGAGCGAGAGCCCGCTCGACGTCGGAGCGCAGGGCGAGGTGCTCGGAGCGCAGTACCGCCTTGGCGAGGGGACTGCGGGCGGCGGTTTGCTGGTCGCAGAAGGCGCTGACTTGCCGGAGGAGGGTCGCAACCGAGAGGAAACGGTCGGACAACTCAGGGGAAATGCCGCCGCTCTGAGCGGCTTGGAGTTGGTCGGGAGCCTCTTTTTCCAGAAGGCAGCGAAGCCGGCTGACGGGATTTTTGAGAATTTGATGCGCCTCGTTGAGGGCTTGGAAAGCTGCCTGCGATTCCGGATGGCTGGAAGAATCAGGGTGCTTTTGAGCGGCAAGTTCGTGAAATCGGCTCTGGAGCGCCGAACGCTCAATCCACGGGCGCGCGGGAAGGGACAGGGTTTCAAAGGGGTCCGCCATGAGAGAGACTTATTCCAAAAATGGAGGTTGGCATACATCGCGTTTGAAGTGGGGGTTTCCTTCGTCTAGGTGGCGCAGGATGCGGAGACTGGTTCTCAAAGTATTCGGCTGGTGGTTGCTTTTGGCCCTGCTGACACTGTGTTGGGTGGCCTGGCTGGAGCCTGGTCCGGGCTCTTTCGGAGACGTGTGGGTGCAGCAACTGAGAATTTTTGCCCGCTGGCTCCTGAACTGAGTCCCGGCTGGAAAAAGTACCCCGCCAGAAAGCCTCGTTTCACCCCCAAAAAGGAAGGGCGCATGCGGGAAAAACATGCGCCCCAAGAGAGCAAGGAAACCGGCGGTTTCCTCAGCGTTTTGCTGCAGAGTGGGAGGGAAATGCCTCCCTCCTACAGGGCAGCCAGAATGGCATCGCCCATGCCAGAGGTCCCCGTCCTTTGGGTTCCCTCGCTCCAAATATCGCCGGTCCGGTAGCCCGCATCGATTGCGCTGCGGACAGCTTTCTCGATGGCATCGGCCGCGGCGTGTTGCCCCAGCGAGTAGCGCAAGAGCATTGCGGCTGACAAAATCTGCGCAATGGGGTTGGCGATTCCCTTGCCGGCAATGTCCGGAGCCGTGCCGCCGCTGGGTTCAAAGAGTCCGAAACGGCCCCCGGGGAGATCCTTGGTTCCCAGAGAGGCGCTGGGCAGCATCCCGAGCGACCCCGCAATCATGGCCATTTCGTCCGAGAGAATGTCGCCGAACAGGTTTTCCGCCAGGACCACGTCGAATCCGCGCGGATTGCGGATGAGCTGCATGGCCGCGTTGTCGACATACAGGTGGCTGAGCTCGACATCGGGATATTCCTTACCGATGCGCTGAACGGTTTTCCGCCACAGAACCCCGTTCTCGAGCACGTTGGCCTTGTCGATGGAAGTCAGCTTTTTCCGGCGCTTGCTCGCCGCCTGAAAGGCCACGTGGGCGATGCGCTCAATCTCGCTCTCGCGGTAAATCATCGTATCGATTGCGACCGCTTCGCCATTCTCGGTGTGCGTGCCTTTGGGCTGCCCAAAGTAAAGGCCGCCGGTTAATTCGCGGACGCACAGCACATCAAAACCGCCGGCGATGAGAGATTCTTTGACCGGGGAAGCGTGGGTGAGGTTGGGGAAACACACGGCAGGACGGAGGTTTGCAAAGAGCCGAAAATGTTTCCGGAGCGGCAACAACGCGGCTCTCTCGGGCTGCTCATTCGGAGGAAGCGACTCCCACTTGGGCCCTCCCACGGAACCGAAGAGGATCGCGTCGGATTCTTCACAGGCGCGGATGGTCGCTTCCGGGAGCGCTTTGCCGTCCACGTCGATCGCGATTCCACCCACACGCGCTTCGACAAAATCGAGGTGAAATCCGAAGCGGGACTGAACGGCACCAAGCACGCGCCGGGCCTCGACCATGACTTCGGGCCCAATCCCATCCCCAGCGAGCACTGCAACTTTATAGCTTTGCATAGAACATGGCATCCTAAGGGGGCGGCGCCCGTGGAGAAAACTCCCGAATGGAGAGGGGCGGGGCCTCCTCTTCTCGCTGGCGCCCCCAAGGCCATGGGGCGAAGGTTGCCTCGGCCGCCCGAAGCGAGAATACTGCCCGCCCTGTATGCGCGCTTACCTGGATCTTCTCCGCCATGTGCTTGAAAATGGACACGCCAAGTCCGACCGCACGGGCACGGGGACACTCTCGGTTTTTGGAGCCCAAACCCGCTACAACCTGCAGGAAGGGTTCCCCCTCCTCACTACGAAGAAGCTTCACGTCAAAAGCATCATTCACGAGCTCCTCTGGTTTCTGCGGGGCGATACCAATGTGCGATCCCTTCAGGCACAGGGCGTCACCATTTGGAACGAGTGGGCCGACTCGGAGGGGAACTTGGGGCGTGTGTACGGCGCGCAGTGGACTGATTGGCGGACGCCCTCGGGCGGCTCGATCAACCAGATCGCCGAGGTCGTCCGGCAAATCCGCTCCAATCCGGATAGCCGAAGGCTGATTGTCTCGGCGTGGAATCCGGGCGAACTCGAGTCGATGGCCCTGCCTCCCTGTCATACTCTTTTCCAATTCTACGTCGCGGAGGGCCGCCTCAGCTGCCAGCTCTACCAGCGCAGCGCGGACCTATTCCTGGGCGTACCCTTCAATATCGCTTCCTACGCCCTCCTCACGCTCATGGTAGCGCAGGTCTGTGAGCTTCAGCCCGGCGACTTCGTGCACACCTTCGGGGATCTTCACCTCTATACCAACCACATCGAGCAGGCGAAATTGCAGCTCTCCAGAGAGCCTCGGCCTCTTCCTCAAATGCGCCTGAATCCCGCTGTGAAAGACATTTTTGAGTTCCGCTACGAGGATTTTTCCCTCGAGAACTACGACCCTCATCCAGCCATCAAGGCGCCCATCGCCGTGTAGGCGCAGTGAAGCCCCCTCTCCATGAAGGCAATCGCAGCCATGGCAAAAAATCGGGTGATCGGCGTGTCGGGCCGCATCCCCTGGCATCTCCCGGAGGATTTCCGCTGGTTCAAAAAAATGACCCTCGGGGGCACCGTGGTCATGGGCCGGAAAACCTTCGAGAGCCTGCGCAAACCCCTTCCGAATCGCCGAAACATGGTGCTCTCGAGGACCGCCAGTTTTCCCGGCGTAGAGGTCATTCGTGACATTGCCGCTCTGGATCCCGCCCTGCTCGCCGCCCCGGATACCTGGATCATTGGCGGGAGCGACGTCTACGCCCAGACCCTTCCTCTCTGCTCCGATCTCTACCTGAGTCTTGTGGAGGGCGACTTTGAGGGGGACGCCTATTTTCCTCCCTTTGAACACGGTTTTGTGTGCCTCGGAACCGTTGAAAAACACGCGGACTTTTCAGTGCTCCATTACCAGAACTTGCGGAAGGGCCTCTGAGCCGCCCCGGAAAAGAGCCCTGAAAAAAGCCCCGGAGTGCAGGGGCGGCGAGAAAATCTCAATCGGAGGCGGCCAGAGGCCCCGCCGTTTTCGACTTTAAGAGGGAGACCCCGCAACCTCTGACCCGCTCGGGCCGGGGCGTCTGAGTACGGTGGATCAAATTCGGTTTTTGGAGGCAAAGGTGGCGGGGTGGTTCACAAAAGTTTCGGAGGCTAGGCGAAGATGTATTCTTATCGCATCAAGGGGGTTGTTTCGGTGGTGGCGGGCGTTCAGTCCGTTGGATTGGCTGCGGGGGTCTTGCTGCTGGACCGTACAGGGCTGGTGTTTTTACCTGGGACCGGCGCTTTTTCGGCGCTGCTTGTCCAGTCGGTGCTGCCGTGGGTCCTTGGGATTGCGGCGGAGTCTTTGTGGTACGTGCTGCGCGCCGTTCCACAGAAGGCATCCCTCAAAAACTCGCTGGCCCGAAGCGGGATGGCTGCAATCCCAGCCGGCTGTTTCTGGTGGGGGGCTACCACGGTGCAGCATCCGGCGTGGGCTGCCGTGTGGCTGGCTTTTTTTGCGATTCTCACAGGCCTCCATGGGCTCCTGCCGTCAGTGATCCGAAGGGCGTTTTTTTCGGGCTCACACGCTCAGCGCGCGGTGCTGGTGGGGGCTTCCTCTCAGGCCGCTCGGCTTCGGAGCGTCCTCGGAGCGAGAGAGGACATGGGCATCGTTCCAGCCGGTTGGCTCGCAAGCGACGTTGCGGAGGAAGATGCCGATGGAATCCCCAAATGGGGGCACGCGAATGATTTGGAGGAGGTGATCAGGCGCGAAGGGGTCCAGCAGGTGATCCTTGCCGGTGGGCCGATGGAAGGGATTTGCCCACGGTTGCTTGCCTCCACTTGTGAGCGGCTTGGGGTGCGCCTCACCCTCGCCCAGCCCTTGGGGCTCGGGCTCGATAGAAATCTCCACTGGGAAACGGAGGGAGACTGGTGTGTCGGCGCCTTTTACAAAGAACCACTCCAGAGCCCGTGGAACCGGACCTTGAAGCGTCTCCTGGACCTCGTGGTCAGTTCGCTCGCACTCGTCCTGGTCTTTCTCCCGATCTCCATCGCGACTTTGATCGCGCAGCGCCTCCAGTCCCCCGGTCCGCTGTTTTGTCGTCAGTGGCGTCATGGGCTTGGCAATCAGCCTTTCCGAATCTGGAAATTCCGCACCATGCACCCCAATTCCGGCGCGATTTCAAAACAGGCCGCCCTCGGAGACTCCCGGGTGTTTCCCTTTGCCCGCTGGCTACGCCGTCACAGCCTGGATGAGATTCCACAGTTTCTGAACGTACTCCGGGGGGAAATGAGCGTCGTCGGGCCGCGACCCCACCTTCTCGAACACACCATCGAGTTCTCCAATCAGCACCGGTACCACATCCGCAGCTTTGTGAAGCCTGGGATCACGGGGCTTGCTCAGGTGAATGGCTGTCGGGGGGAACTCACGCAACCCGAAGACCTCAGGCGGAGAGTTGATTGGGACATCTGGTACCTTGAAAATTGGACGCTGGCCTTGGACCTCGAGATCATGGCGAAGACGTTTCGTGAAATGTTTTTTCCATCCCGGTCCGCTTACTGAATGCCGTGGTAAATGGTCCGCGGATCTCCGGGAAACCACGACCGAATCCAGAGGCGAGTCCGATTCAGGAAAGGAACTCCAAAGCGGGAAGGGGCCGCTCAACACAACCGGTTCAGGAGAGGGAACTGATGGAAACAATCAATTTAGATACGCCACCCGCAGATGGTTTGCTTTCGAAACAGGCGAGGCAGCCGGTTCTCAAAATCAGGCCCGCTCTTCCCTGGGGCGAGTGGGTTGAAATTTGGGCTTACCGCGAACTTCTCTGGACCCTAGCCCTCAGGGACTTGAGGCTGCGTTACCGGCAAACCGCTCTCGGGGTCTTGTGGGTTGTCTTTCAGCCCGTTGCTGGGGCCGGGATTTTTGCCGTGGTGTTTGGCTGGGTCGCCGGTTTCTCGGGCGGGGAACCGCGCTATTTTCTCTATTCCCTGGCCGGGCTCCTCGGATGGAACGCCTTTCAGTCGACCCTCTCCAAGGCCAGCATGTCCATCATTGGAAACGGGCCGCTGGTTTCCAAAGTGTACTTCCCGAGGTTGTTACTCCCTTTTGCAACGGTGTTTTCGACACTGGTCGACTTTATTCTGGGCGTGCTGGTCTTTTTGGGAACGGCTCTGCTCAGCGATTGGAGGCCCTCTTTTGCGCTTGCGATGGTTCCCCTCTGGCTGGCGTGCGGGCTCTTGATGGCGCTGGGAACGGGGCTGCTCGCTGCCTCGGTCATGACCCGTTTCAGGGATGTCCAGCACGTGCTGCCAATGCTCCTCCCGTTTATGATGTACGCGACGCCGGTGGCCTATGCGCTCAAAGAAGTCCCTGCCGCATGGCGGTGGTGGTTTGAAATCAACCCCATGAGCTGGGTCATCGAGGGAATGCGGGCGGGCTTCCTCGGGAGGGAGGGAGTGCCTGCCGCTTGGGGGGCCTACTCGGTGGGGATGAGCGTATTCGTCTTTGGACTCGGCCTGTTCAGCTTCCGGCGGATGGAAAGGAGTTTAAACGATGTTCTCTAAGACAAAACCCGCCCTCGAGGTGCGTCACCTCTCCAAGGTCTACCAGGTCGTCTCTTCGGGGTCCCCCTCGTGGTGGCGGAGTAAAAGGGAGGCCTTCTGGGCATTGCGCGATGTGTGCCTCCAAATCGGTGCCGGCGAGGTCGTGGGCGTGATCGGGAGAAATGGAGCAGGAAAAAGCACCCTGCTTAAAATTCTCACGAGAATCACCTCTCCCACTAGCGGCGAGGCGGATTTGTTTGGGCGCGTGGGGAGTCTTCTCGAGGTCGGAACAGGATTCCATCCGGAGCTCACCGGCCGGGAAAACATCTTCCTGAACGGTTCCATTCTCGGGATGCGGAGAGCGGAGATTGCCTCGCAATTCGACCACATCGTGGCCTTCGCGGGCGTCGAGCGCTTTTTGGATACGCCTGTAAAACGCTACTCCAGCGGCATGTATGTGCGACTTGCTTTTGCTGTCGCAGCGCATCTCCGATCGGAAATCTTGCTGGTCGACGAGGTGCTGTCCGTGGGGGATCTCGAGTTCCAAAAGCGGTGTTTGGGAAAGATGAAGGACGCCGCTGATGGCGGGCGGACGGTGCTTTTTGTGAGCCATCATCTGGAGTCTGTGGCCGCACTCTGTTCCCGGGCGATTGTGTTGAATGCGGGACGCATTTCCTACGACGGACCAGTACCCGGGGCGATTGGGGCGTACATGGGGTGCTTTGGAAAAAATACCCGCTCAGCGGATCCTCTGGAAAGAAGGGCGGGATCTGGCGAGATCCGCATCGTCGAGGCCTTGCCCGCCAAAACCTGTTTTGAGTCTGCGGAGACCAAGACCTTCCGCCTCAAACTCCGGCGAATGCGGCCAGTCCATGGACCGTTTTTTGTCTCCATTCATTTATTGGATTCTTTTGGAAGTGTGGTGGCGCAGTGCGATTCGAGACTCCAGGGGCAGTGGTTTGTCATCCAAGACACAATGGATCTCGGGTTTGCGATCAAGACGCCCTGGCTCAAGCCAGGGGTGTACGCTCTGGACGTTTTTCTCTGCGCCGCAGGAATTTTGGATCGATGCGAGCACGCCTGCTCTTTTGAGGTTCTGCCCTTCCTGCCTTACGAAGGGGTTGCCTCTCCGGAGGCGACGGCACATGGGCTGGTTTTTGCCGATTTTGAGTTTCGCGGAGACTTTGCCGGGGCGCCGTGCATCGGCAGTCCGGAGGCCCCAGGAGCCATGCAGATTACGGGAGGGGGGCCAGCCAATGCTCAAGGTTAACGCGTATATTTTGGCGGCGGACCCCACGTGGATTGAGTTGAGCGTCAATGCCTACTACCCGCTAATTCAGCGACTGGTGGTTTCGTATGACAGCCGTGCGATCGGCTACACCGGCAAACCGATCGCCGTGGAGGAATGTCTTCGAAAGCTCAGGGCGTTGGACTCGGAGCGGAAAATCATCTGGGCGCCCGGATGTTTTTACCAAGCTGGTTCCGACCCGATGCTCAATGAGACCGCTCAACGAAATTCCGCGCTCCCGCTTGCAAGTGAGGGGGTAGACTGGGTGCTTCAATTGGACACCGATGAGTGGTTGCCTCACCCCGAGGTGTTCCTGGACGCGATCGCGCGTGCGGATGCGATGGGCTTGCAGGGCGTGGAATGGCCGATGCGCGTGCTCTTTCGGAAACTCTCCGATGGCGCTTTTCTCGAGGTGTGTTCCCCAAAAGGGGGCGATCACTTTGAGTATATCGCTCCTGTGGCGGTTCGCGCGGGGACTCGGGTGATTCAGGGCAGACGAGCCCCGGTGCGCTTTTTGAGAGCCGTCGTCCACGGGGACCAATCGAGCCAGCAGCTGGCTGAACCGGCCCGAGAAGGCGAGGTCCGTTGCGAGTGTTTAAATCCCGAATCGGCGATTGTTCACAACTCGTGGGCGAGGTCGCCGGGCGAGATGCGTCGAAAGCTGGCTTCCTGGTCGCACTCTTGTCTGCGGGCCTGGGTTTACTACGGACTCCAATGGATGCCTTCGCCGTGGACTTGGCGCAGTCTGCGAAATTTTCACCCCTTTTATGCCTCCCTCTGGCCTGCTTTGAGGCGATGTACCGCTCCTCTTCCGGGAGGGCCTACTCTCAAAACCGCAAGTCAAACGCGGAACACCACCGGGTTCTCTGCCTGAACCGATTCTGGAGGGGGGGGGCGCCGAATGTATGAAACCACTGGTCGCTATCATCATGGTCGTCTGGAACGGAGTGGACGACACTCTGGATTGCCTGCGCTCACTGGCAGACGACCCATACGAGAACAAAGTTCTCATTCTGGTCGACAATGGTTCCACGGATGGCTCCGCCCAAAAGGTGAGGGCGTTTTGGCCGGACGCACAAATTGTGAGTACCGGGAGAAATCTGGGGTTCACCGGGGGAAACAATGTGGGCCTCGTCGAGGCGTTCCGGATTGGGGCGAGATACGCATTTTTACTCAACAACGACACGACGGTGGAGGCTGAGGCCCTTACTGCCTTGGTGGATGCTGCAGAGCGTGACCCTGGCGCCGGAATCCTTGCGCCGGTGGTGCATTACCATGATTCGCCGGGCTCCATTTGGTTTTCGGGAGCCGTCCTGCGGTTGGGGCGGGGAGAGGCAGTCCACGACCACACCCGGCAGCCCGAGCGGAGTGCTGCGCCCTACGCTTCCCCGTGGGTCAGCGGATGTGCAATGCTGGTGCGCATGGTCGCGGTGGATCAGGTGGGGGGATTTGACGACCGATTTTATCTCACGTGGGAGGATGTGGATTGGTGTGTGCGCATGCGTTCCGAGGGGTGGGGGGTGTTTGTCGTTCCCGCGGCTCGAATTTTTCACAAGTGCAGCCGTGCAACCCGTCGGATCACGGGCATCCGTTGCTACTACGCGGTGCGCAATAGTTTGCTGATGGCCCAAAAACATGCCGGCTTAGGTTATTGGACTGCAATTGTTTGTGTGGTGATTAGCCACGCGCGGGCTCTCAGACGGGAGACGGTGACCGAAAGGAGGGAGTCCATCAGGACGGCGTGGCAGGGGCTCCGGGATCATTGGAGGGGGCGTTACGGTCCCAGACCGGTTTAGAGCCCCGGCCGAGAGGGGGGGCTTGTGGGCGGCAAAGGGAGACCAAACGCGGTTAGTGGATGCAGAAAAACGGGTCGGGGGTATCGATGACATGATCAGGCAATCAAAAGATAGGGGAGAGGGGGGAATGTGAATCTAGCGATCACTTCTCTGTATTTGCCGAGTGGGAGCAAAATTGGGGTTGGTTACCAGGTTCACCATTTTGCGAATCAAATGGTGTCTCGAGGACACTCTGTGGTGGTGTTTTCGCAGAGTGGCGCAAGTCCCGATTCCCGCTACGCCGTGGAGGTGATCCGCTCCCCGCCGCCATGGCGGACCTTCCGTTTCGCTTGGGACCTTCGGTCGGTCAACTTTCAGGGATTTGATGCCCTTCACGCACACGGTGATGACTGGTTCTTGTGGGGCCGAAAAAGACCCCGGCACGTGCATACCTACCACGGATGGTGTCTTTTGGAATCGGTACATGCCTCGCGTCCGAGGGAGAAGTTGAGGATGTTGGGTCTGTCCGCGTGCGAATACGCCTCTACCGCACTTTGTGACGTGGCGGTGGCAGTCTCTGAACACACCCGGGGAATGATCCCCCTCAAAACGTGCGAGGTGATCCCCAACGGGGTGGACTTGGGAGTGTTTCACCCGGGCGAGGCAAAGTCCGCTGCGCCTTCCATTCTGTTTGTGGGTACTTTGGAGGGGCGAAAGAGGGGGAGAATGCTTCTCCAGAAATTCAGGAATGATGTGTTGGCGCGGATTCCGGAGGCCGAACTCTGGATGGTGTGTGAGGAGAGGGTGGAAGGGCCGGGGGTCCGCTGGTTCGGTCGTGTATCGGAAGTTGTTTTGGCAGAGTTATATCGGAAGGCTTGGGTGTTTTGTCTGCCGAGCTCTTACGAGGGCTTTGGGATTCCCTATGTGGAGGCCATGGCCTCTGGGACAGCGGTGGTGGCGACCCCTAATCCGGGTGCCCGGGAGGTGACGGCATATGGATACTACGGCCTGCTTGCGGAGGAAAGGGACCTCGGCGCGCAGTTGGCGGGGCTGATTTTGGATTCATCGCGGAGAAAACGGATGGAAAGCAGGGGGCTTCGAAGAGCTCAGGAGTTTGGTTGGGATCGGGTGTGTGGCCGATACGAGGATCTCTACAGAGGAGAGGCGGCGCAAATCCATGATCACCAGCTGTATAAACCCTTAGGAACGGGTGAATGAAGACGGGTGAAAGGAGCGGTCTATGAGACGTGTAGCCATTTTTTCGAGTGCGTTTGCTCCCAGTTTGGGTGGGGTCGAGGAGTTGGTCCGCCAGCTCTCACTCCAGTTGGAGCGCGATGGGGTACAGTCAGTCGTATGCACGAATCGATGGCCACGAAACCTGCCTGAGCGCGAAAAAATGGGGGGAGTCGAGGTGTGGCGATTTCCCTTCCGAATGCCTTGGGGAGGGTTTCGCGCCAAGGTGAGCTTTCCGCTCAGTGCCCCGCAAACCGTCCGGGAAATCGTTGCCGCTCTCCGGATTTGGAAGGCGGAGTTGGTGCATGTGCAGTGTGTCAGCTCCAATGGCTGGTACGGAATGCAGGCCGCGAAAAATCTGGGACTCCCCTTGGTTGTGAGCGTGCAGGGCGAGAGAACGATGGACGCGGATCAAATCTACCAAAGGTCGCCGCTTTTTAACCGACTCCTCAGGGCTTGCCTGATGCGAGCCGATCAAATCACCGCCTGTTCGAGGGCAACCTTGGACGACCTGGAGCGTTATACGGGAGGTGCCGTGAGGGAACGATGCCGAGTCGTCTACAATGGAGTCGGCGAGGAGGCTTTTGAGCCCGGAGCCGTGTGGCCTCACCCGAGGCCTTACCTCCTCGCTGTGGGGAGGCTGGTAAGGCAAAAGGGCTTTTCGGAGTTGTTGAAGGCTTTCGCACAGGGGGCGCCTTCCACTGTGGACTTGCTCCTCGCGGGAGATGGACCGGAGGCGACCTCGTTGAAAACATTGAGCGGCCAATTAGGGATTCAGGGACGCGTCCATTTTGTGGGGAGAGCTGATCGGCGTGTCGTTACAGAATTGCTTCGGGGGTGTCGTGGTCTGGTGGTTCCTTCTTTGAGGGAGCCGATGGGGATTGTGGCGCTGGAGGGGATGGCTGCAGGGCGCCCCATCTTGGCCAGTGATGTGGATGGTCTGCGGGAGATTGTCGCCTTGGGGGACCGATTTTTATTGGTTCCGCCGGGCAATACCGAGCGGCTGGCTGAGGGGCTCCAATGGATCTGTGAGGAACGATCGGGGGAGGCTGAAGGGAATCGTGAGGCTGCCAAAAAATTTCGATGGCCTTCCATCGCCCGACAGTACCTTCGCACTTACCAGGATGTCCCAGGCTGGAGAGGCGCGTCTTCGTCGACGGACATGGCCGTGGAGCGGGCTCAGCCCCGGTAGGTTTTTGGTGTGTCGGTGAGGCAAGCGATTGAGTCGGCGAAAAGGGGCTCGGGGATTTGATCTTGTGCGTGTGTGCTATCTCCATTCAGACGGCTTTGTCCGTGATTTGAACCGGTATCGGAGCGGTTTATTGCCCTCCCATTACTTGGGGGGGTGGGTCGAACTGGAGGGGAGAGGGCACTGTGTGCGGAGGTGTCCCGGGCCGAGGGGCGTATGGGCCGCTTTGGGGCCCTGGGGTTGGGTCATTTGGCAGACTTTTTGGGTGTTTTGCGAGAAGCGCTGCGCGGATGTCTTTGTGTCGATTGATTTGCGTTGTACGTGGATAATGCTGGTTTTGAAGGTGTTGGGTCTTTTGGATATTCCCTTGGTGCACATTGAAAAAGCCTCGCCTTTGCCAAGGCCTCCGGGCGGATTCCGGCGCTGGATTACGATGAGGCTCTGGCAAGAGGTCGGGCACTTTCACTCGATCTCGTCTCGTCTTGTTTCCCGTTTTTGCGAGGCCTATCGATTGGAACCCAAGCGGTGCCGTTTCTTGCCAATGGCTCCCGATCCGTCGTGGGGGAGTGGGTTTCGGCATGCGGAGGAAGAGCGGCTCTGTTTGCTCATCGGAGACAGGGGAAGGGCGAACCTGGACCCGGTGCTGGAGGCGATGCCGCTGGGAGAAACGGTGGTGGTGGTGGCCGCGATCGGAGAGACGAGGAGGCTCCGGAGTCACCGCTGCTTCGGAAGCGGGGTGCAATTGCGCGAGAGTCTTCCTGCCGAGGAAATGCAGAGGCTTGTTTGGCGCTCCCGACTCCTCCTTTTTCCATCCACAGAAGAGGAGGATGGAGGCAACGTTCTCTTGTTTTTGGAGGGGCTGTCCTTGGGTAAAGTGATGATTGTTGTCGGGGATTGTGGTCTCGGGGATTACGCCCAAGCGGGGGTCAATTGTCTCGTGGTTCCGGAGGGGGCTACTGCGCGTTTGAGGGACTCAATTCAGGCCGTGCTCAATAACCCGCGGCATTTTGATTTCATGCGGAAACAGGCGCAGCGATCGATTCGAGAGGAATTCTCGCAAGAGAAGTTTGGGGGGGCTCTGGAGGCATCCATCGAGCGTGTGGTGCTCGATCAGAGAGCAAAGAGACGATGATGCAAACACGCCCATTCCAAAAGAGGAGGTCATGAATTGATGAACATATTTCGTGAGCTGAGGAGGAGAGAGCAGTTTGGGAGGACGATTCGAGTGGTAGTGGTGGGCCAGGGAGCCATGGGGAGGGGGGTGGCTGCGCAGTTGGCTGTCACGCCCGGAATGATTCCTGCAATCCTGGTGAGCCGGAATGTTGCTCGTGCCGTGGAGACCTGGGTGAAGCTCGGATTCGGGCGTGAGGATGTGGTTGTTTCGGACGACGTGCATCGGTTGGCGGCAGCGGTGGAGCGGGGTCTTCCCGCAGTGAGTCGTGATGTTTGTGTGGCAACCGGGGTGCGGGGAGTGGAGGCGGTGGTGGAAGCGACAGGCCGAGTGGAAGACGGTGCTCGAGCGGCGTTGTCCGCGATTCATGCGGGAAAACATGTGGTGGTCATTGGGGCTGCGTTGGATGCCACCATCGGGTGTTATCTGTGCGAGAGGGCTCGGCAACAGGGGGTGGTCTATACCCGCTCAGATGGCACCCCGTCGGCGGTGTTGATGCGGCTTCTGGAGTGGGTGAATGGCTTGGGGGGCGAGGTCCTGGCAGCGGTTCAGGCGCGCGACGCGCCGGATGTTTTTGCCGTACCCGAAAATCTTCCCGAATCGCATCAGCGTTGGAGGAGCCGTCTGCAAACTGTGTGTTCCTTTGTGGACGGCACACAAATGAATCTGGAAAGCGCGGTGCTGGCGAATGCCTCGGGCCTCTTGCCGAAAGTCAGGGGGATGCTCGGTGTCCGGACCGACCGCCGGCATGCGGTGCGCGACTTCGTCCGAATTGGCGCTGGAAAGCCGATGGTGGATTATGCGGTGAGCAAGGATCTAGCGGGCGGCTTTTTTGTGATCGCGCGCTGCGGTGAGCCCGAACGGGTGGGGCATTGGTTTGAAGCCTCCCGCATGGGGAACGGTCCTGAGTACCTCTTTTTGCGACCCCATGGTCTAAGCTGTGCAGAGCTTCCTCTCTCGATTGGGGAGGCGGTAATCGCGCGTGAGCCGACTCTTGCCCCTCGGGGTGCCCCGGTGGCGGAGGTGGTCGCCCTTGCCAAGCGCGATCTGCGGGAGGGAGAGCGCCTCGATGGAATTGGAGGGGCGATGGTCTATGGCGAGGTTGATACCGTGGAGGGAGCTTCAGGTCTTTTACCGATTGGTCTGCTGGAGGGAGCGCGTCTGCTCTGCTCCATCCAGAAGGGTGATCCAATTCCCAAGGGAGCAGTGGAGTATGAGGAAGGGGCGGTGGTGCCCAACTTACGGCATTTGCAGGACACACTTTTCTCCGCGTTTCAACCGACGCTGATGTCCGCCTGATCACGATACTCAATCGGCGGCGCGGGGAGACGCTCTGCGTGTCACTGTCACCACCAGCGGGGGCATTTTGGAGTCAGGCTTTAGTGGGCCCCCGCGGCTTTCCGGTCGGATGAGGGCTCTCTCTCCCCAGCGGCAACATGCTTGCACCGAGGGTCGTGGGCAGGCTAAGTCATCGGCCTATGGCATCCGACCGTCTGCAGAAGATCCTGGAAGTAAAGAGGCAAGAAGTGGCCC
>JBANFR010000012.1:0-43197 GCA_037975925.1 Verrucomicrobiota bacterium | reverse complement strand
AGGGGCGAGGGGCGAGGGGCGAGGGGCGAGGGGCGAGGGGCGAGGGGCGAGGGGCGAGGGGCGAGGGGCGAGGGGCGAGGGATGGCGGAAACGCGGATGGAGCAGGGTGTTTTTAACCCGAAGGGTTAAAGGCGATTAGCCGGTGAGTCGCGCTATGCGCGACCACCGGTACCCCGCCCCACACACGAACAACCCCGTAGGGGTTGCGGCGCCATGGATCTTGCCTGCCCGGGGCTGCCATCCCTTCGGGATGGACGCTTTTTTGGTGGGAAAGACCCGGGGGTCGCGCGAGGCGCGACCGCCCGGCTAATGGCCGCCAACCCTCCGGGTTGGGTCCACGGGTCGCGCATGACGCGGGGCGATGGAGTCGTGGGACGCGGGACGCCAGCCGACTTGAGTGAGATCGTTTGGGATCTTTTTAGAAACCACTAAGCCAGGATCTCGTGGATCACATTCCCTTCGACACTGGTGAGGCGGCGCTGGATGCCGTTGTGTTCGAAGGTGAGCTTTTCGTGGTTGAGTCCGAGAAGATGCAGGATGGTGGCGTTGAAATCGTAGAGCGGGTGGATGTCTTTGATCGCTTTGCGGCCGAGTTCGTCGGTCTCCCCGTGGCTGACCCCGGCTTTGACCCCGGCTCCGGTCATCCAGCACGTGAACCCGTCCGGGTTGTGGTCGCGGCCTTCGACCCCCTTTTGGAAAAAGGGCATCCGCCCGAATTCGGTGCACCACACCACGAGCGTTTCCTCAAGAAGGCCCCGTTGTTTGAGATCTCGGATGAGGGCCGCAGCGGGTTGATCGAGGATGTGGGCGTGTTGAGTGTACTGCTTTTTGAGAGCGTTGTGTCCGTCCCAGTTCAGGTTGCCTCCGCTTGCGTAGGCCCCGTTGAAGAGCTGGACAAAACGGACCCCCTTTTCGATGAGGCGCCGGGCGAGAATGCAATTTTTCGCGAAGGCCGCCTTGTTTTTGTCCGGGTCCTCGGCGCCGTAGGCTTTCAGGACGTGCTCGGGTTCGGTGGTGAGGTCGGAGATTTCGGGCACGCTGAGCTGCATGCGTGCGGCGAGTTCGTAGCTGGCGATGCGTGCGGCGAGTTTTCCGTTGCCGGGGTTTTGCTCGAGATGCCTCGCGTTCATCCTCTGGAGGAGGGACTTCGCTGCGGCGTCATCCTCCGGTTTGAGGTTGGCCGCCGACAAATGCCGGATGGGGGCCAGTGAACTGAGGGTGGTGCCCTGGAAGGCCGCAGGCAGAAAGCCGGGCCCCCAGTTGTTGGCACCGTTTTGAGGAACACCCCGGGGATCGGGAATGGCGACGTAGGCCGGCAGATTTTGGTTTTCCGTGCCCAGCGCGTAGGTCACCCACGCTCCCAGGCTGGGGAATCCGTCGAGGTTAAAACCCGTGGACAGAAAGTTTTCTGCCGGGCCGTGGGTGTTGCTTTTGCTCGTCAGCGAGTGGAGGAAAGCGATGTCGTCGGTGAGTTCGGCGAGGTGAGGGATGAGGTCGGAGACCCATTTGCCGGTCTGCCCTCTTTGGCGGAACTCGAACTGAGGTTGGGCGAGGTTTCCGGCGGGGCCCTGGAAAGTGACGGCTGGGCCGCCGGGGAGCGGCTTATTATTCCAGCGGATGAGTTCGGGTTTGTAATCCCACGTTTCCAACTGGCTGACGGCTCCGGCGCAGAAGATAACGACGACGTTTTTGGCTTTGGGAGCGAAGTGGGTGGATCGAGCGGCGAAGGGATGCGCGGGATCGATGAGGGGCCCGGTGCCTGGCTGGGAGGCGAGGAGGCCATCGCGCCCGAGCAATTGGGTGAGGGCGATGGAGCCGAGGGCCGTGGCGCTCTGGGAGAGGAAGGAGCGGCGGTCGAGCAGGGAGTGTCCCTGAGGCGAGAGGAGTTCCGGGTTGAGCGGGTTCATAAAGGGGGGA
The DNA here is from genome assembly GCA_037975925.1 of Verrucomicrobiota bacterium. GTDB lineage: Bacteria > Verrucomicrobiota > Verrucomicrobiia > Chthoniobacterales > Chthoniobacteraceae > Chth-196. The sequence continues at coordinate 41,280 of JBANFR010000012.1, read as the reverse complement.
GGACTAGGGGATGAAGAGGAATTCGTTGCTGTTGAAGAGGGCGCGGCAGAGTGGGGCGGCCCCGTGGGTTTTTACGATGGCGGTGGCGTCTTGAAGTTCCTCGGGCAGCGGTGGGCGGCCCAAGGCGAGTTGGTAGGCGCGTTGGACTTGGGCGGCGGGCTCCGGACCGCATTCTGTGGCGAGGCGGGAGGCGAAGGTGGCCGCCTGCTGGAGGGTGAAGCGGCTATTGAGAAGGTTGAGGGCCTGAATCGGGGTGGTGGATTCGCGTCGGCGTGCGGTGCTCTGTCCGGCATCGGGGCAATCGTAGGCTCCAAAAACGGCGTCGGGTTCCCGCCGCACCTTGTGGGCGTATACCATGCGTCGGCTGTTTTCCGGGGTCAGAACTTCCACGGGGGTGAACCCGCTCAACCCACCCCTTTGGTGGAACAGGTTGAAGCCGCGCCCGTACATTTTGAGGTTCAGGTTGCCGGCTACCGCCAGCATGGCGTCCCGGATGTTTTCTGCCTCCAGCCGGCGCGGTGGAAAGCGCCACAGGAGTCTGGCGTCGGCGTCCTTGGCGGCGGCGACGGGGTTGGCCTGGGTGGACTGGCGGTAGGTGGCGGAAAGAACGATGGCTTTGTGGAGGTGCTTGAGGGACCACCCGTTTTGGATGAAATCGCCGGCCAGCCAGTCGAGCAGTTCGGGGTGGGAGGGTTTGAGACCCATTTTTCCGAAGTCGCTGGATGTTTCCACGAGGCCGGTGCCGAAGTGCCATTGCCAGACGCGGTTGACAAAGACGCGGGCGGTGAGCGGGTTTTGGGGGCTCGAAAGCCATTGGGCGAGCGCGAGGCGGCGATCCTGTTCGGGTGCGTCGCCCGGCAGGCGCACCTGGCCCAAAACCTCGGGAATGGCGGGGACGACGGGGTCTTTGGGTTGTTCGGGGTCGCCCCGGTAAAGCAGGTGGATGGCGTCGGGAGCGCGGAAGACGCCGGAGAACACGCGTTGATCTTCGAGGGCGCGGTTGAGTTGCGCGGTGAGTTTGGTCTTTTGCTGCATCAGCCCCCTGGCCTGTTGCAGTTCTTCTCCCACCAACCCGTCGGTCGAAAACTCGCCGGGCTTTGTTTTGCGTTTGGGATCGGGGGGAAGCCGGTCGGAGGCGTCTGCCACCGTCTGCCACTCTCCTGATTCGGAGGCGATTTCGATGCGATAATTGGAAGGGGTGTGGTCGAGGAGCTTGCCCTGCCGATCGCGGCTCCAGACCACGCGATCGATGCGGTGTTCCTGCGGAAACTCGAGGATGACCCAGCCCTGGCCGTTCTCGTTGGATTTCCAGCTGCGGCGGTCGCCGGATTTGCCGTCGTGCAGGTAGCGGAGGTCGTGCTGGTCGGCGACGATGAGCTGGCCGGAGGCGGAGGCGGTGGTGCCGCAGGAGGCGAGGGCCACATTGACTCCCTCCGTATTGAAGACTTCCACTTCGTCGAGACAGGGCTCGGCGTTGTTGGTGGAAAGGATGGTCAACCGGACGCGCTTGGCCTTGGTGGGCGTAAAGCGGTCCGCGTTCAGCCTGGCGTTGAGGGCGGGACGCTTGTTTCCCGAGAGGGCGATGGGGACGTATTGGGCCAGCTTTTTTTCGATCCCCGCGATTTCCTCGGAGAGGTGCTGGCCGTCTTTGCGGGCGGCCTGAGCTTCCGGTGTGTAAAGAAAACGGGCCCCGTATTCTACGCCGGCAAAAAAGGACTGCATGCTGTAATAATCCCGGGCGGAGATGGGATCGAATTTGTGGTCGTGGCAGCGTGCGCAGCCGACGCTCAAGCCCAGAAAGGTCTGGCTGGTATTCACCACGATCTCGTCGAGGGCGTCCTGCCGGGCGAGGCGTTTGGAGGCGTCATCTGCTCCGATTTGGCCTGGGAGCAGGACGGATGCAGTGACGAGGAAGCCGGTGGCGGCGTCCTTCTTTTCGGCGTCACCGGCGATTTGATCGCGGATGAATTGGTCGTAGGGGAGGTCGGCGTTGAAGGCGTCGATGACGTAATCGCGGTAGGGCCAGGCGTTGGGGCGTTCGGTGTTGACCTCGAATCCGTGGGTGTCGGCGTAGCGGACGACGTCGAGCCAGTGTTGGGCCCAGTGTTCGCCGTAGCGCGGGGAACTGAGGAGGGCGTCGACGGCGCGTGCGTACGCGTTGGGGCTGGGGTCTGCCTGAAATGCAGCGATTTGCTCCGGAGTGGGGGGCAGGCCCGTGAGGTCCAGGGTGACGCGGCGCAGCCAGCGGGTGCGGTCGACTTCCGGAGCGGGTTCGAGGCCCTCCTTTTCGAGGCGGGCGAGGATGAACTGATCGATCGGATGCCTTGCCCAGAGCGGGTTGCTGGGCGTGGGCGGGGTGGGCGAAGCGATGGGTTTGAGGGACCAGAGGTCGCGTTTGTTTTCGAGCTTGGCGGAGTCGACGCCGTCAGGCCACGCCGCACCCTCTTGAATCCAGCGCGCAAGAATCCCGACGTGTTCGCTGGAAAGGCGCTCGCCCTTCGGGGGCATTTGCAGGTCCTTTTCCTTTCCGCTCACAAAGGCAAGCAGCGGGCTCTTTTCGGGATCGCCGGGTCGAATGTTCGGCGCGTGGTCGTCGCCCCCTTTGAATGCGGCCTCTTTGATGTCGAGTCGCAGGCCGCCCTTTTGTTTCTCGGGGCCATGGCAGGAGTAGCAGTGCTTTTCCAAAATCGGGCGCACCTCGCGGACAAAGTCGACGGGGGCCGCCTGGGACAGGGACGTGCAGATGCCGCCCAAAGCGAGCAGGGGGAACGCTGTGGCTTTCATTCACGGGCTCATTCCGCGGGACGAAGCCGTTTGCCGAAAAATTTTGAGGACGACGCGAAAAAGCATCCGCTTCCGTGTCACCCAGCGCCGTCGATTCGCGGGCGCATGCGTCTTGGAAACTTTTGGAAAGGAGAGGCGCGGACTCCTACGGGTTGAGGGCCGGTGACGGAGCCGTCTGGGTCCGCAGCGTGAGTTTGACGTCTGAGACGTACTGCTCTCCAAGGACGGGCGGATTGGCGTGGGGGGAGAAGACGGGGCCTGCCACCAGTTGGAGAACGGCAAAGTCGGCTTGCGGTGCGAGGACCGTTTTGACCGTGACGAGGTGCGGTGTCTGGGGCGAGCCGCCCGGGCTTTCGCAGTAGGTGTTCGCTGCGGCGACGGCCTTGAGTTGGGATTGCGGCCAGCGTTCCCGGACATGTTCGGGATCGCCGCTGTACAAAAAGAGACGGCAGCTGAAGCGAATGGGTTCTCCCGCTTCTGTGCGTCGATCGGAAAAGGAGGCTGTGAGTTGGAGGAGAGAGTCTCCGTTTTCGAGGGCTTGTGCCTTGAGGGGGCGCAGGTCGATGAGTTGCAAGACGTCGCAGGCTTCGGCTGGGCCTTGGGGGAAAGCGGCGTCGGCTTCTGCGCGGAGAAAGCGCAGGATTTCGCGGCGCTCGCCGGTTTTTGACTCGGGATCGAGGACGATTTCGGAGGGGTCACCGCTCCAGATCCCCGTGGTTTTTGGAAAACTGGAGGGGATGTGTCCCATCGGTTGATCCGCGAAGGTGTGGAAGGGGACGGGGATGATGCGGGGGGGTTTGGGTGAGGCGATGGCCCAGGCGATGGAGGCGCCGCACAGGCCCACGGCGAGGCCGGCTGCGGCTCCCATCCACGGTCGGGCCAGCCAGGAGATCCAGGAGAGCGGCCTGGGCGGAGGGGTGGGGAAAGGCAGGAGGGGCGGGAGGTCGGTCTCCGCCGTGCGCAGGGTTTCCTCCAGGCTGAGACAGGAATGCAGGTCAGCAAACTGAAGGTAACGGTCCAGAGCCTCGGGATTCCTTTTGAGCTCCGAATTGAGCAGGTCGATTTCGGAATCCGTCGCTCGCCCTTCCAGGTAAGCGTGGATGGATTGCGTGAGGGGGTCGGGCTGTTTCATGGGTCAGGGCTCCATTTGGAGTTTTCGGTCCAAGCACAAGGAGAGGGCTTGCCGGGTCCTTTGCAGGGCTTTGTAAATCGCCTCCACACCCCGATTGAGGCGGGCTGCGAGAGACTCGATGGTTTCTTCTTCGAAGTAGTATCCCCGGATGAGAGTCCGCTGCTCGGTCGGCAAGCGGCTGAGGCAATCCGAGAGGTGGTTGCGCCGGGCGTCCAGCTTGGGGGCGAGCGCGATGCGCCGGGCCTCGATCAGGTTGAGCACTTCTTCCTCCACAAAGCGGCGGCGGCGCGATTCGACGCGCAGGAATTGGCGGGCCTGATTGAGGGCGATTTGCCGGGCCCAGGGTTTGAAGGGCTTGGAGGGATCGTAGCGATCGATGGAATTCCACAAGGCGATCGCGGTTTCCTGCACTAAATCCTGAGCGTCCGCGACGTTGGGGATGATGGTCATGACGTAACGGAGGAGCTCTGGTGCGACTTCGGCAAAGAGGGCACAAAACCTCTGGTGCGACAAAGGGGGAGGACTGCTCACGACGGGGGAAGAGGGGGAATCCATCCGAGGGGATATGATTTTGGAGGCGTGTTTTGGACAAAAAATCTCGGGGTCAAAAACGCCGAGACCAATCGGGGGAGCGCGGTGTTGGGAGAAAAAAGGGGCATGTCTTGTGCCATTTGGGTGGGGCTGGCCGGCGGAGAAACTGCGCTCTGGGAAAAGTTTTTTTCCGAATATCCGAATTTGGCGCGGATACTGGTTGAGAGCAGTGGGTGGAGCCAAATCCCTCATGAATACCAATGCTGATTTTGTTCGCCTTTGGTTGCGTCACCAGACGGAGGTGGCGCGGTACGTTTCCGCCATGGTGCCGCGGGCCGACGCTGCGGAAGCCGTCCTTCAGGATGTGTCGGTTGCCCTCTGGGAAAAGTGGGAGGAATATGACCCGCAGCGCCCCTTCGTGCCGTGGGCGATCCGGTTTGCCTACCGGGAGATCCTCAAGTGGCGTCAGATGAAGGCGCGGGACCGGCTCGTGTTTTGCGAGGAGGTGCTTGAGGCGGTGCATTCCACTTACGAAGAGGAGATCCCGCTCATGGAGGCGCGGCGGCAGGCCCTGGGAGGGTGTCTGGAAAAGCTCACCGCGCAGGAGCGCCGCTGGCTGGATCGCCGGTATGCCCGGCACGGGGCCATTCAGGAGGAGGCGCGGGAGGAGGGGCTGAGCCTGAACCAGGTGTATTATGCTTTGGAAAAAATCCGGACCCGGCTGCTCCAGTGCATCGGTCAGGCGATGAGAAGGGAGGGATGGGGCGATGTTTGAGGAGGGATCTTCCATGGATGCTTTGCTTTCGCGCGTGGTGGACGGGGCGGCGAGCGAGGAGGAGCTGAGGGCGCTGGAGGCGCTGCTGCGTACCAACCCGGAGGCGCGGCGGCGCTATGTGCATGCGATGGATTTGCATGCCGAATTACAGGCGCGGGGGGCTCTTCAAAAGGACCCTGAGTCTGTACCCGAAAGGGAAAGGGAGGCGGGAAGGGCGCTGGGATGGTTTCGGTGGGGGAGTCGGGCGGCCTTGGCGGCAGGGATCGTGATTGGCGTGTTTGGGACTTCCCTCGTATTCGGCGCGGTGGTGGCGGGCAAAAAGCGGGGGATCCCCCTGCTGCGAGACGGTTTTGAGAAAGGGCCCGCGCCGAAGGTGACGGGGCTTCCCAGAGAGTGCGGAGTTTGGAGCGGTGATTTTTGTGACATCGCCGACGCTCAAGGGGATGTCCGGCCGGCGCACGGCAAAAAAATGCTGCGCTTTCTGCGGGCTGACTACGAGGGAAAGCCCAATCCCGAGGGAAACCGAACCAGCGGTATCTGGTACCTGGCCGACGTGCGCGGGTTTGGACGCGAAATTCTTGGAGGAGACACCGAGGTCCAGATCTCCACTCTCATCAATGGGGCTCCCTCCGAGAGGACCTACATGGCTTTCCTTTCCGTGTACGCCTGGCGGGCCGACGCCTGGGAGCGCGTGAACCGGCAGGATTGGCGCGCGGTCGACTCCAGTGCTCTGGCGTTGTCACGGGGAAGCAAGGTGGATTTGGACCAGGATGCCGGCACCTGGCAGCGTTTGGACGCCGCCCTGCGTCTGCCGCCGCAGACCGAGTTCGTGCTCATTCAGGCCGCGATCAAACAAACCTCGCACCCTGGGGGACCCGTCGCCTTTGGCGAGCAGTTCCTCGATCATGTCCGGATGACGATGTGGACCCGCGCCCCGATGCAGTGATCCGCGACGCCCGAAGGCCTTTCTCTTCCGCTCCCATGTTCACTTTCCTTCCTGCGGCCACGCGCCTCCTGAGGCGTGCGGCGCTTTTTCTCGGAGCCCTCGCTCTTTGGCCCTCGCACCTCTTCGCGGAGGCGGTTCGTCCCAATGTGCTCCTGATCATCGCGGACGATTGGGGAGGCGGCCATGCGGGCGCCTACGGTTGTGCGTGGATCCAGACGCCGAATTTTGACCGGGTCGCCCGCGAAGGGCTGCTTTTTGGAAACGCCTACACGCCCACGGCAAAGTGTGCGCCGTCTCGTTCGGCGATCCTGACGGGACGTTATCCTTGGTTGCTGGGAGCGGCCGCGAACCACCAGTGCTTTTTCCCTCCGGAATTGGGGATCTTTCCGGAGGTGCTCGAACAGCACGGGTATGTGTACGCCAGCACAGGCAAGGTGTGGGGACCGGGGATTGCGTTGAAAGCGGATGGTTCCCCGCGCCCCATGGCGGGTCGGCAATTTCAGCAGAAGAAAACGCAGCCCCCGACTCCGGAGATTTCGAGCAACGACTACGGCGCGAATTTTCAGGCGTTTCTGGAACAGGCCGCGCCCGGTCAACCCTGGTTTTTCTGGATGGGCGCTATCGAACCCCACCGCGATTATGCGCAAGGCAGCGGAGCCCGTTTGGGAGGGAAAAAAACCAGCCAGATCGACCGCGTGCCCGCGTATTTGCCCGACAATGAGACAGTCCGCGGCGACCTGCTCGATTACGCGTACGAGGTCGAGTACTTCGACCAGCAGGTGGGGCGTGCCCTCGAGTTGCTGCGCCGGACCGGGCAGCTGGATCACACCCTGGTGATTGTGACCAGCGACAACGGGATGCCCTTTCCCCGTGTGAAGGGAAACGCCTACGAAGCCGCCAATCATCTCCCGCTCGCCATGCGCTGGCCCGCAGGCATTCGCAATCCGGGCCGTGTGGTGGCGGATTACGTGAGTTTTGTGGATCTGGCTCCCACCATTCTTCACGCGGCCGGGATTGAGTGGCCCCGTCACGGCCTCGCTCCTGCGTCCGGTGTCAGCCTCCTCGATCTCTTTGCCGACAAACCGGCGACTCTCCGGGATCACGTGCTTGTGGGTCGCGAACGGAACGACGTGGGGCGTCCGGGAGATGTGGGTTACCCGATTCGCGGGATGGTGGGGGAGGGCTGGTTGTATGTGGAAAATTGCGAGCCCTCGCGCTGGCCGGCCTGCAATCCGGAAACCGGTTACCTCGACACGGATGGAAGTCCGACGAAGTCGTTCATTTTGAATGCGCGCCGGGAGAAGGGGGCGGATCCGTTTTGGGAGTGGTGTTTTGGGATGCGGCCCGGGCGGGAGTTGTACCAGTTGCGGGAGGACCCGGACTGTGTGCGCAACCTGGCTGGGGAGCGTGCGGCGGACGTTGAGCGGCTGCGGAACCGGATGTGGGCGGAGCTGAAGGCTTCGGGTGATCTGCGGGCGTTGGGACGTGGTCTCGAGTACGAGGCGTATCCTCCGGCGGACCGGAAACGGCAGCATTTCTACGAGCGTTTCCTGGGGGGCGAAGTGCTGGATGCGCCTTGGGTGCGGAAGGCGGATTTTGAAAAAGCGCCGCTGAAGTGACGCGCTCCATCACGCCTCGCGGAGGGCGGTCTTTTCTTTGGAAAGAGAGGGGCTTTGGGGGCGGCTTTTTGTTGGATGTTCTGTGCTGTGGTGAATATGGAAGAAGCCTCTCCATGAACCATTTCCTTTCTTCCTTATCGGTGGCGCTTTTTGCGGCTGTGGCCTTTTCTTCCTGTGTGTCTGCCGGGCCGCGTCCGGTGGCGGGTTATCTGCAACCGAAGAAACAGATTGGCGACAAGCTGTGGGAGTTGGACAAGGCGCGGGAGGCGGGATTGGTGAGCGACAAGGAGTACCGCTCCTATGCGACGCTCTGGTACCGTTCGCTTTTGGAGAAGAAACAAATCACGTACGCCCAGTACCTGGAGGAATGCAGCCATTTGAAGGCCCTTCCGCCGGTTTCAAAAAACGGGGCATCGGGGAAGAAGTAGGCGGTTCTCAAAAAGGAAGGCTGGCTTCCAGCCCAGTTGGCCGAGTTTGTGACAAGAAATCCGAAGTAAATCTTTTCGACAGTAGGCATCCCGAGATGGGGGGTGAGCTCACTCATCTCCTCGGTTGCTCGAGCGTTCTGAGGTCGGCTTCGGTCCATGGTTCGAACAGTGGCCAGGGCAATTCCTGCGAGACCCAGCCGAGCGTATAACGCAGGTTGGGACTCGTGTGTTTGCTACGCGCGATGCGGATAGCGCCGTCTCTTTCTGCCTCCAAGATTTCAAAGCTCAAGGAAGTGTGGCGCATGCATGCGACCTTGCCGGGAGCTGCTCCTTCAAATTGCGGACGAATCACGATGGATTCATTCGTAATATGAACGTCAGCAGTGATTTTTGGAAATTTGGAGATAAACTCAGCCTCCTCCTGGGCGGCCCGCTGCAGAATTCTGTCATACTCTGCAGTGACACGTTCGAGTTCGAATTCGCACGCTTGCATGGCGGTTCGCCAGAGTTCGACGCCGTGTAATTTTGCAGGAGCGTTTGGGCGTTTGAAGGAGTTGAGTAAAGTGGCAGGAGCACTGTTGCCATACGCAGTGACGAGCGCCTCGCAGAACACCTCGCCGAGGGGATACACGAGGTAGCCGTCCCTTTCGTTTTTGAGCGCGGAATCGCTGACCAGGGTGGCGAAAGGAACCCGGCCTCGCGAGTGTGCAGCCGCCGCGAAGCGCCGCATTTTTTGTTTTTCTTCGTTTGTGCAGAAAAGTTTGTGCTCGAGAAAGGTTGCGAGGCCCTCGTGGAAAAAGCGTGCGCTCTCGAAGTTTCGGTTCATCGCGCCGGCGCTCAGACGGTCGATGTACACGTGGGTGGTTTCGTGTCCGAGCACGGCCTGGAGTTCACTGAGTTTTCGGTTTTTGTGCAGAGGAATCCGGATTTTGGTCCAGTTGGTTTGTCCGGCGGCATGTGGGGCGACGTTGCTCCCCAGGTCCACCACGATCCGGCCGGGAACGGGAGCGGCCTGGAGATAAGCGGTCACCTTGTCGTGAACTTCGTCGGCAGTCTTGATGAGTGGTTTGGCGTGTTCCCCCTGACTTTTGCGGAACACAAAATCGAACCGCTTCGTCTGTTCGGTCTCGAAAGAACTTTCTGCCGCGGCTAGGCCCTGCGGCTTCTCGCCCTCTTTCTGAAGTGTCTTCACCAGGGAGAAAATCATCCCCGCGCAAACCACGGGAATGAGCATGAAGCCCAGGATGCGGAGGCGGGGTCTCAATCGTGTCTGATGGGATCGCTCGAAGGTACGCTCGTTTTGGTCCCCGAGCAGAAGGAAAGCAATCCATGCGAGCCCGAGCAGCGCTGTGCTGACTCCCAGTTGGGTGGCCGCATGTGGCCAAGGGAATCCCTTGGCGGAGAGAAATTCAAGAGGGTCAATCAGTCCTGCCCACGGGAATCTCCCGGAGCAGAAAAAAAAGAAAGCCCACAGCGTGAACCCGACAGCGAGCGCAAACCAGGGTCCCGAGAAGGAGAGCAGGACTGCGATGGACAGGAAATAGAAAGAGGTGTGCGCGGTTCGTGCGAAGAGGAGGGATACCTCCGTCCAGTCGAATGGGGCGCTGTTGGATTGGTGGGTAACCAGATGTCGGAAGAGATCGTCGCCGAGGGATAAAACGGGAACCAAAAGGAGTATCAGGTTGCCTGCGACGAGTTTGTTGAAAAAGACGCGCGTGCGGGAGACTGGAAGCGAGTCCAGGAAGCGGAGTGTTCCGTCGGCTCGCTCGCCGACGACCAAATTTGCGCCGGTGAGGGAGGCAAACAAAACGAGGAGGACGAGCAGACCCTCTTCTGATGAATCCGAGGACTTGCGGAGTACGTCTGGGAAGTCTGTCAAAAACTCACAGAGGAGGCCGGCAAAAAAGCACGCGATCACGAGCAGAGCCACGGGCTGAAGGGCTCGAACTTCTTTTTTGAAAAGTTCTCTCATGGTCTCATCTGCGGAAACGTTTCCTGGAAGCGAGGTGGGAGTGCCGCCTCCGCCTCGCTCAGAGCTTGGCGCCACTCGGGGACGAATGTGTCGAGGGGCTGGCCGGTTGATTGATGAAATCGTTTCGGGACCGGGTAGCAAACATCTCGAAGCCAGGGGCGTGCGTCTTTTGTGATCGAAACGGCCAAGACGGAGTGGAGGAAGCGGCGGCAGGCCTCTTCCCCCTTTTGTTCGACGAGCACTTGCAGTCCTGTGGCGGCTAGGGTGGAGGCGAGCTCATCACCTTTGGTCTGGCGGAAGGAAAGCCAGCGATTCAGGTCTCGAACCGAGAAATCGGGAGGCATGGCCCGGACTGCGCTCTCCAAGCGTTTGGGATCCTGTCGGAGTGCATGGTGCCGATGAGGCCACCAGCTGGTGAATGCGTCGAGGACCCAAGCTCCATGCTCCAACTTCAAGCGGCCAAGGCTTTTTGCGACCAGAGCCTCCCTCACGATCCAGCGCAGCAGTGTGTCTTCGGAGAGACCCTCTGCTGTAACATTCGCTCGGAGCATCAGGCCTTGAGTGGGTTTGAGCTCCGCATTCTCGATGTGTCCCGGGGAAAGGTCCCGACGGTGGACAAGGAAAATGGGTGGCATTTGGTCGGTGCGCAGGAAATCCGCGACAGAGGCGAGCTCCTCAGCGATCCGGGTGGCAATGCGATTGAGGGCCGAAAGCTCTGATTCACTGGGTTCCTCGGCCGCGGTGGTTGTGATCGTGACGGCTCCTCGAGTGATGTCGATTCCCCCTGGGACGTGGATGGGGGTGGCTGCATCTGAATGATCGGCGTAAGTGGCCAGAGAGACGACGGCAGCAAAGACGGCGAAGGTGATGACGATTTTTTCACGTGGGGACATCCGGCTTGAGAGGGCGCTGGCAATCGTCGCGTCCCGAGCGAGCCCGAGGAAAAAACCCACGCATGTCCAGAAAAGCGCGTAGCCTGCGGTGACGGAGAGTTCAGTGAGCGGTAGGAGATGCCGCTCGTAGGCGAAACTGTCTCCGGTGAGTGCGAAGGGACCGTATTGAGCGAGTTCGACGTTCCCGATCACGATGGGTGCTGCGATGAAGCAGATCGTGACGACGCCGAACAGGAGACGGTAACGCCCCATGAACCCGTGAGCAAAAGCGAGACTCCACAAGAACCAGGTGAAGCAGGTCGACCGCAGTGCCAGGAGGAGGAGGAAACGGGTGGTAACGACATCCACACCGGCAGTGCGTTTCCATGTAACCGTGAAGGCGGCTCCTACGGCTGCGAGCAGAAGCGCCATCCCGAGGCCGTATTTGAGGGCGAGCATGCGCCAACGGGGAAGTGGGAGGCCTTCCAGGAAAAGCTGCGTCTTGTGCCGGTACTCGGTGACAACGAGGTTGTGGGAGAGGACGAGACAGGCGAGTGGAAGGAATGTCCACAGCACGTTTCGGAGGGCCGCGAATGGTGTTCCAGACAGCGCGTTGAGGAATCTGTTCCGGGCGATGAAAGCCAATCCTGAAAGCAGCAGCAGAAACAACAACGACAGGGCCTTGGCGTGTTGGCGTAGCTCCTTTTCAATGAGGCAGCGCATCATAGCCACACCCTTTTTGAGCCGACGCAGGCGATAAAAATGTCCTCCAGGCTCATGGGCATTATCTCCGCTCCGGCCGGCAGTGCGATGGTTTCCCAAGCTGCGGGTTCCCCGTGGAGCGCAAGTCTTCGTTCTCCTCCCGTTTCTTCGTCCCGCCAGATCTCGAAATGGTCGCCGATTGCGAAGTCTGTGCCGGATGGCATTCGGACCCGGCGCACCCGTTCACACAAATTCCGGAGGTTGCCTTCAAAACGCATCCGCCCCTGATGGATGATTCCTACACGGTCGGCGCAGCGTTCCACTTCATCGATGAGGTGGGAGGAAAAGAGCGTCGTGCGGCCATGCTGTCGGGACTGGGCGACGATGATTTCCATGAATTCGCGCCGGGCCACAGGATCGAGTCCCGCGGTGGGTTCATCGAGGATGAGGAGGGCTGGTTTTGGGGCGAGGGCGAGCGCCAAGGCGAGCTTGGCCTTCATGCCGCCGGACAGTTCGCAGGTGCGCCGCGATTCGGGGATTTCAAATAACTCGAGGAGTCGTGAGAACTGCGCAGCTTCCCACGTGGGATAAAAGGAGCCGACAAACTTGCCGAGTGCGCGGCAGGTCATCCACGGGTAGAAATTTTGCTCTTGGGAGACGTAGCCGATGCGCTGCTTTTGAGAGACCGAGGTGCGATGCGTTGTCTGGCCAAGGAGAGAGATGGATCCGGTATCCGCGGCCGTGATGCCCATGAGCATACGAATGGTGGTGGTTTTTCCTGCGCCGTTGATCCCCAGGAAGCCGTAAATCTCGCCCTCGTACACGTTGAGGTCCACGCCATCCGCAGCCGCGACTGAGCCAAAGTGTCTTTTGAGACCCCGGACTTTCAGAATGGGAGTGCGCTCAGCAGGGGGCTCCGAAACGGATGCGGGTGTCATGGGAGATGGGCGTTTTTCGATTCGGTGCTTTCGCTTGGTGCGATGCGGGATCTGAATCTCGCAGCCCCCCAAAATTGAAAAGGTTAATCCGGGGGACACAGGAGAAGCGCGCCCCCCGGAGGCGGCAGCTCTCAAACACCCGGCTCTAGAGCCCGAGTTTTTCCCGGAGGGCCTGGGCTTGCCGGCGCGAAAACTCGATGGTCGTGCCGTCTTGGAGCGAGGCCTTCAGAGCGCCGCTGAACCAGGGTTCCACATGGGCGATAAACAGGCGGTTGACCAACTGCGAGCGATTCGCGCGAAGAAAGAGCGTTCCCGGCAGGCGGGCCTCCAGCGCCGCTAACGAGCGGTGCAGGAGCGGCTTGCCGTTGTGGAGGTGGACCCTGGTGTGGCTGCCCTCAGCCTCCACAAGGATGAGGGAGCGCACCGGCACAAACCAGCAGCGGTCCCCGTCCCTCACAAAAAACTGGTCGTCCTCGCCAAGCGGGCTGGTGTTGCCCTCCGCTTCCGCGGTGGCCTCTGCCGCCTTCGCCGTGGGCGCGCTGAGCCGGGCGCGCAGACGGTCCAGGGTGTCCGCCAGTCGGGCGGGATTCACCGGTTTGAGCAGGTAGTCGAGGGCGTTGACGCCAAAGGCGCGGAGCGCGAAGGAGTCGTAAGCGGTGACAAAAACCACCTCGCCCGGCGCTTTGGGGAGGGCCGAAAGGAGGTCAAACCCGGTGCGGCCGGGCATCTCGATGTCCAGAAAAAGCACGTCGGGGCGCGTGTTTCCGAGCAGAGCGATGGCCTCGGTGGCATTGGTGGCCTCGCCCAGAATCTCCACATCGGGGGCGGCGAGGAGGAGGCGGCGGAGCTCCTCTCGGGCGAGGCGTTCATCGTCCACAATAACAGCTTTCATTGGAGAGAAGACATGGTGGGGTGGGCGGGGGGCAGGGAGCGGTTTGCGGGCACCACAGCCCGGGCGAGCACCAGGGAGGACCCCTCGTTCGTGAGCGTGAGCGTGGCGGCCGAACCGAAGAGGAGGGCGAGCCGTGAGCGCAGGTTGGTGAGACCCAATCCAGTGGACCTGCCCGGGGGCAGCTGCCCGAGCTGACCGCGGTTGCGCACTTCCACCACCAGGAACCCGTTTTGTTGCGTGATCCGAAGTCGGATGTCGCCCCCGTCCTCATAAGGGGCGACGCCGTAATGGACTGCATTCTCGGCCAGGATTTGCACAAGAAACGGCGGCACCAACCAAGTGTGGGCTCCGGCGGCGATCTCCATAGTGACGCGAAGCCTTTGCTCGAAGCGGAGGCGTTCCAGCGCAAAAAAGCTCTCCACGGTCTCCAGCTCTCTCGCCAAGGTGATCAGCTCGTCCTGCTTGAGCGCGAGCGAGCTGCGAAGCAGTTCGGAGAGGTGCGTGAGCGCCTCGCGCGGCGCGGTCAGATCTCCCGGGATAAGCGCACGGATGCAGTTGAGACTGTTGAAGAGAAGGTGCGGATTGATTTGTGCGCGCAGCGCCTGCCACGCCGCCTCCTGGACATGCGCAGCCAGCTCCAGCCGCTCAATTCGAGCCGCTTGATATTGGCGGTAGACGCGCAGGCCGACGTAGGCGCCGGTCCATGTGACGAAAAGCCCCGCGGAGAGTCCCAAAAGGTCCACGAAAGTGTGCAGCGCCGGATCCACGCCGGGCCGCGTGGTCATGAGAATGGCTTGATGCGGGAGAATGGTGCGCGCCACGAGAATCTGCAGGGCCACATGGACCACGGGCAGGCCCAGCAGCCAGGGCGTCAGCCGGAGGAGCAACCTTTTCCGGATGCCCTCCCTTGCGATTCCGGCGTGGAGCACGATTCGGAGCACGTGCGAGAGCGCGGCACCGGAGAGTGCAAAGAGGAAGAGCGCCGCGACCTCTGCCGCAGAGGCCGTGTTGTTAAAGGGCAGCGGCCCAAGGAGCAGGAGGAAAACGCTGCCCCAACCGGCGGTTTGGCACAGCCAGTAGAGGCGCGAACCGAGCCAGCGCTGCCGAGGCTCGTCGGGCAGTGTTGCGTTGAGCGCGAAGTTCACCATGGGTTCCTCCGGGTGGGACATGTTTGAGGGTGGATCCAGCCGGGTCTCATGGGTGGAAAGCGCAGGCCTTTTGAAGCAAAATGGTTGCGTTGGCCAGCTCGCCTTCAGCGCGAACCCTCGCGATTTGCGCCTGCAATGCGCCCTGTTCAACTCCAAGCACTTCAGCCGGGGCGATGCGTCCCTCCGCCGCCTTGAGTTGTGCAATGCGCACGGCCTCCTCCATGGCTGCCGTGCCGCGCTCCCAAACCCGTACCTTGCCGAGGCACTCACCCCGCAGGGCAAGCGCGTTATCGACCTCCTCGAGGGCCAGGAGGACGCTGTCTTCCCACGCCGCGAGCGCCTGGCTGCCCTGCGCCTTTGCCCCCTGCACATGCGACACCGTGCGGCGCAGATTGAGCAGATCCCATTGGAGACGTGGACCGAAGGCGAAGCTGTTCGCGTCTGCTGCGCCCAGGTTTCCCGGTTGGTTTGTTTCGGCCCCGAGCCTCCCCACAAGGCTGACCGTTGGAAAATACGCGGCCCTGGCCATGCCGGCAGCGGCCCTGCTGGCGGCGAGGCGGCGTTCGGCGGCCTGGACATCAGGCCGACGGGCTAGCACCCGCGAGACATCGGAGGGCAGCTCGGGTGCTGGAAATCTCGGGATGCTGTGCGTGTTCAACACCGGGAGGCTGCCGTTGCCGGTGAGCACTGCCAGCCTGTTGCGGGCGGATCGTTGGGAAACCGCCAGGTCGCTCAGTAGCTGTTGCGCCGTGGTCACGGCGGCGTCCGCAGGGCCGATCTTGTCGGCAGAAATCTTCCCTTCGCCCACTTGCTCGCAGAGGACTCTCCGGAATTCTTGAGCGGCGGCGATTACCCGCATTTGGAGCGGGATCGCCGCCTGAACGGTGGTGAGTTCCGTGTAGGCGCGGGCGGTTTCCGCAACCACGAGCTGACGCACCTGCGCAAGGTCCGCCTCGGCGGCTCCGGAAAGCGCGCCCGCGGCCTCCACGCTGTGGCGGACTCGTCCGAAGAGGTCGATTTCCCAAGCGCTCTCGATGCCCACCTCCACGATGTTTTGATCCCGGGTGCTGCGTGGGACGCCTTGAAAAAATACCGTGCTGTCGAGCTGCCGACGGAAGCCGGCGAACAGGTTCATCGTCGGAAGGAAGCCAGCGGATTGTTCTTCCCGGAGGGCTCTCGCCTTTTCCAAGCGAGCGAATGCGCCCCGGAGTTCGCGGTTGCCCGAAAGGGCCTGGGTAATGAGTCGGGTTAATTCCGGGCAGCCGGCTTGCTGCCACCACGGAGCGGAGGTCGTCGATTGGTTGTTACGGGCTGGCTGGTGCGTGGAGGAAGGGCGAACCCCGCTGTCTTGGGTGATCGAGCGTTGCTCGGCGCCTCGGCCTTTCGCCGAAAGTGCCCCCAGTGCGAATAGGAACACGGCAAGGAACGGGAATCTTTTCATGGTGCGGGATGGGTGGATGCCGTGCGCGGGTTGAGGAAGAGCCAGGAGTAGAGGGCGGGCACGAGCCCCAGCGTGATGGGGGTGCCCATGGCGAGCCCTCCAGAAACGGTGAGGGCGAGGTTTTCCCAGAGTGCGCCCCCGAAAAGGTAGAGCGGAAGCAACCCCAGGATGCAGGTGAGCTTGGTCATCAAGATGGGGCGCACTCGTCGGAGGCAGGCTGTCACCAGGGCCTCTTTGGGTGGCGCGCCCGAGGCGAGTTCCTCCTCGATCTGCTCGAGCAGAAGCACTGCGTTGCTCACGATAATGCCGCCCAGGGCGAGCAGCCCGAGTGAGGCCATGAAGTCGAATTTGCCGCCAAACGTCGTCAGTGCGGCCACGACGCCGACAAAGCAAAAGGGGACACTCAGCAGAATAATGAGCAGTTTGCGCAGCGAGTTGAACTGCCAGACAAATATGCCGGAGAGCAGGAGCAGGGCGAGCGGAAGAAAGGTGCCCAGGGAGCTATTGGCCTCGGCAGACTCCTCCAGTTCGCCCCCGATTTTAACCCGGTAGCCGGGCGGCAACTTGATGGCCTCCAGAGCGGGAGCGAGGCTTTTGGCGAGTGTGTCAGCGGACATCCCCGGGTTGCGAGCGGTGACGCTGATGCTCCGCGAAAAATCGTGGCGCTGGATCAGCGCAGGTTCTGCAATCCAGTCCACCCGGGCGATACCCGAAAGCGGCACTGGCGGTGCGCCCGGGGGGCTCACGAGAATGGCACCGAGGTTTTCGGGCCGACTGCGGGCAGCCTCCCCTGCGCGCCAGAGGATGGGCAGCGGGCGGTCTGCTTCGCGCAACTGCGAGACCGGTTCACCTCCGAGCACGCCCTGGAGCGCCTGAGCGACATCGCTGGTCGTCAGCCCGGCCAGCCGGGCTCTGGCCTGGTCGATCTCCACAGACGCCCGAAGCGTGAGAGGCTCCCAGTCGTTGCGGATATGGATCGTGCCCGGCACCGCAAGCAGTGCGTTCTCGTGCTGTTGCGCCAGCGAGCGAAGGGTGCCCAGGTTAGGGCCGGTGATGCGGTAAAGGAGGGTTCCGGCTTCGTGGGCGCCAAAGCTGAATCTGGCGACGCGCAAGCGCAGCTGGGGAAAGCGTTGTTCCAGCCCCTGCTGCAGGCCCTCAGCGATGGTGGCGATGTCGCCATCGGGTGTCAGATTGAGAAGCGCCAGGGCGGTGTGCGGGGTTGGTTCCGGTGGGTCGATGGCATGCACAAAACGCGGCCCGCCATCCCCGATAAAAGTGACGTCTTCACTGACATGCCAGCGTTCGCCGTTTTGGCGCAGCCATTCGGAGATCTCCCGCGCCTGGGCGATCGTGACATCGGTTCGTGTGCCGCTGGGAAGCTCCCAGAAAAGACGGAGCTGGCGACGGTTCGATTCGGCGAGGAAAGCGGCGGGCACGCGCAGCGAGGCGAAGACTGCGAGCCCGACGAGGCCGCCCATCGTGCAGACGTAAAGAAGACGGTGGGATTGAACCCAGACAATGGCTCTTTGAAAGGATCGGTAGAGAGGGCTGAAGAAGGCGGTATTGCTACAGGCCGAGGCATGGCCAGAGGGCGCTTTGGCGAAGGAATACGAGAGCAGCGGCACCAGCAGCAGCGAGATTATCCAGGAGGCGAGAAGTGCGATGGTGATGACCCAGGCGAGCGGTCGGGTGTAGTCGCCCGCAGCGCTTTTCATCAGCATCAGTGGCAGAAACGCGGCAATGCAGGCGAGTGTTGCGGTGAGCAGGGGTATGGCCAGCGTGGCGCCGGCAGCGATGCAGGCGCTGCTCCGTTCCTCGCCAGTGGCCAAACGGCGCAGGATGTCCTCGGCGATTACGATCCCGTTGTCCACGAGGAGCCCCAGGGAAATGATGAGGGCCGCAAGGGTCACATTGTTGAGGCTGATCCCGAGAAATCGCATGACCAACAGCGTGGTGAGCAGGGTCAGAGGCACGGTGACGCCGACGATCCAGCCGGCGCGCCAGCCGATGAAAGCGACGACGACGCCGATCACAATGACGAGCGTCTCGTAGAATGTGCGTTTGGTGCTGGAGAGGTCCTGCTCGACGACATCGGCCTGGAACGTGACGAACTCAGCGTGCGTACCCGCCGGCAATGCGCTGGCCAGAGCGCCGAGGTGATTTCTCAGAGCTCGCCCAAAGGAGATGACGTTGAGTCCTTCGCGCATCGAAACGGCCAGTACAACGGCGCGCTCGCCATTGTGCAGCGCGATGTTTTCCGGCGGATCAAGCAAGGAGCGGCGGACTTCCACCAGCTCGCCCAAAGGCACGGAGCCGCCTCCGGGAAGAGTGAGTGGAAGGCGGCGCAAATCGTCCACGCTTCGAAGGTCTCCGGTGGGGGTGACGGCGATTGCGAGAGTGCCGGCGCGGACTTGCCCGCCGGGAAGCACCACGTTTTGGCGCTGAAGATCGGCGATGACACTTTGCAGTGTGAGTCCGGACTGCTCGAGATGGCTTCCTTTGGGTTCAAGGTAAACGGCTTCCTCAGGCAGCCCGTGGAAGGTCACGCTTTGCACCCCGTGCAGCTCGCAAAGCCGGTCACGCAGGGCGCACGCTTCGCGGCGCAGTTCCGCCGGGGTGAGCTCGCGCCCCGTGAGCGCGATGGAGGCGACGGCCACGCGTCCGTACTCCTCGTCGACAAAAGGCCCGCGTGCACCGGCGGGCAGCAAGCCTGCGACGTCGCTCATTCGGGCCCGCAAACGCTGCCACACCGGCTTTGGTTCGGTGCAGCGATCGTCCAGTTCCACGATGCTCAGCACTTGGCCCATGCGGACACGGCTGGAGACGTGTTTCACCTCGGGAATGGAGCGGAACCGTTCCTCGATCGGACGGGCGAGGAGCTGCTCGACCTGGAGGATTGGTAACCCGGGTAAATAGGCGGCGACAGCGGCAGCTCGCACGGGCAATTCGGGTTCCTCCTGCGCGGGAAAGTCGAGATAGGCTGCGGTGCCAGCGAAGAGCACGACGAGGGCTGCAAAGAATGTGAGACGCGAACGGCGAAGGGCGAAGTGGGCGAGATTCATGAAACGGCCTTTTTGCGGGAGGCGCTGAACATTCAGTTGCGGAACTGTGCGTGGACTTCCTGCCCATCCCGCAGGAATGAGGTCCCGGCGACGACCACCAGTTCACCCACTTCCACGCCGCTGCTCACACGCACTTCGGCTCCTTCGGGCGCACGGTACGAAACCGCTCGGAGTCTGAGACGCCGGGTGGCCGGGTTCAAAACGAGTACGTGTCCCTTTCCCGACTCGGTGTCAGGCCGAATGGCGGTGATTGGCAGGCGCACCCCGGACGCAGGTTGCGCGGCTGTGAGCTCCACGGAGACCGGTTGTCCGGGGAACAACGGGCTATTTTCGGGGAGGCGGATCAGCACCTCGTGGACACCGCCAGAAAGACTGCGACGGCTGATCTGCGTGATCCGACCGATCACCCCGGGCAAGCGCTCTCCGGAAACCTGGGCTTCCTGACCCAAGGCCAAGGAACGGACCCGGGAGCTTGGCACCACGACGAGCGCTTCAGCTTCGTCCTCCGAGTCGAACTCCAGCACGGGTGTTCCGGCTGCGACCACGGACCCGGCGGAGACGAGCCGTTGTGCGATGCGGCCATTGCGGGGAGCAAGTAGCCGGGACTCGCGCTCCTGACGGCGGGCCAGGCCCAGTGCCGCCAGGGCAGCCCGGTGCTGGCCGAGAGCGGCGGCGTACGCGGAAGCTGCGGAGTCGAGTTCCGCCCGGCTGGTGGCCCGATTGGCCGCGAGGCGCTCTTCAGCCTCGTGTCGGCGTTTGGCTTCTTCCAAGGCCGGTGCTGAGGCCTGCGCCTGTGCCTCGGCCTGCTCCACTTCCAATGCGAAGGGTTCGTTTTCCAGTTCCGCGAGAACTGCATTCGCCTCGACGCGCTCGCCCGCCTCGCCGCGGGTTTTCGAAAGCCTTCCGGCCACGGTAAAGGCGAGGGTGGCCCGATGAATGGAACGGACGGTGCCGTTCCAACCCTCCGTGGCGGTGGTGCCAGCGCGCGCAGGTTGGACCAGAACGGTCTGGATGGGTTGCGGGTTTTTCGCGGGTTTTGAGCAGCCAGCAAACCCGAGGAGGACGGCTGCGGACAGTGCCGCGAGACAAGTGCCGATTCGGCGGTGGGCGGTTTGCATCCTCCCGGTTTAGCCAAAGCGCTGCAGCCGACACGGCAGGAGCGGGCTGCGGACATTTTGGGGGCATGAACGGTTGCAGAGCGATGTAAACGGCGATGCCTTTCTGCGGGGGCATCGGGGCGCGAGTCGACCGGGTCTCGCAATTTTGCTCCGGGGGAAGGTGCGGTGTTTGTCGGCTGGGGAAATGGGCTTGGGGTTTTCCAGGTTCAGAACCTGTCGGCCATCGCTTCGGCTGGCTTCCCCCCCGCGCCCTCCGGAACCGAACCCGGCGTGTCCGGGGAGTTTCGGCTCTGGCCTTCCGCAAGGGGCAGGCTTTGTGTTTCAGTGCGGCCCCATGAGACGCTCAATCGCCCCGGATGCGTTTTTTCAGAACTTTGGCTTCTCGATGTGCAACCGGCACGCCGAGGTAATGCCGAAACCGCACCGGCACAGTGAGATAGAAATGACAGTGCTCGAAGTGGGCTGGATCGATTACCTCTTTGGAGGAACCCGGATCCGGGTTCCCGCACAAACACTGTGTGTGCGCTGGGCTTCGGTGCCGCATCAGAGCGTCGCGTTTGAGGAGGGCGGTGTGCATTATGCCCTCCGGATCCCTGTGGCGTGGTTTATGGTCTGGGATGTGCCGCATCGGTTGCTGCGGGCGCTGTTGGCGGGCGAACTTCTGCTGGATCGAGAGCTGCACCCAGGATGCTCGGACTGGGCGCTCTTTGATCGGTGGTTTCAGACCTTTCAGGGAAATACTCCGGAGCATCATCGAGTGATTTTGCTGGAGGCCCAGGCGCGACTGCAGAGGCTGGCGCTCCGGCTAAAAGAGGGCGGCGACGCCGGCCCGGAAACGCCCGTTCCACGGGGCAGCCTCGGCAGCGTGGAGCGTATGGCGGCATTTATTGCGGAAAACTACACGAGGCCGATTCACGTCGAGGATGTTGCGCGCAGTGCGGGGCTGCATCCCAATTCGGCGATGCGGTTGTTTCGGCGTTCCTGTGGGAGGACGCTCCTCGAATACCTGACGCTCCACCGGGTGTGGCATGCGCAGAGATTGCTCGCGGCTTCGGGGCTCAAAATCCGGGATGTGGCGGAGGCGAGTGGGTTTGGTTCGGTGAGCCGGTTTTACGCGGCCTTCCAGCGGTTTGTGGGGCAGCACCCGAGTGAGTATGCCGCAGGCCTGCCGGTGCGGACCTCCTGAAACGCGGCGCACGGGTGCGGACCATCGGTCCGTGGACTGGGTGGACTGGGTGGACGCGTGCGCGTCGGGGGATGGGTTAGGAAATGAAACAACCCGGGTGCTATAAATTTCCGGTGGCAGGGTTTTCGCTACAGAGAACGCAGACGGTTGAGCCCACCGCCCGGCTTCTTTAAACGCACGCCTTCGCATGAACTCCCCGATTCACCGCCGTCATTTCCTGCGCGCCGCTGGCGCCTGTATCGCCCTTCCCATCCTCGAGAGTTCGCCGCTGCGGGCGAGCCAGGCTGCGGCTTCCCGCGAAAACGCCCAGCGGTTCGACCCCCAGGCGAAGGCAAAAAACCTTGTCTGTATCGGCGCTTACCTCGGGCTGCACACGCCCGCCCTCTATCCCACCAAAACCGGCAGGGACTACGAAACCACGCGCACTCTGGAGCCATTAGAGTCGCTTCGGGGTGAGTTCACGCTCTTTTCCGGTTTGGATCATCGTGCTCCAGGAAATCACGGAAACTGGCCTAATTATCTCTGCGGCAGAGTAGTGAGCGACGTTTCCCTCGACCAGCGTGTGGCGGCAACCATCGGAAAGAATGCTAGGTATTCCTCTCTCGTTTTGAGCGTGGGAGGAGACGAGATGCCGGCCATGTCCTATGGCCAACCCAATGTTGCCGTTCCCTGCATCGATCGTCCAAGGGTGCTCTATCGCAAACTGTTTGTCGCACCCACCGAGATCGAACGTCAGCGCAGCGAATATTTACTCGGAAGCGGGCGCAGCATTTTGGACGTGGCTCTTTCCGAGGCCAAGAGCCTTCAGCGAGGTGTGAGTGCTTCTGACCGGGACAGACTGGAGCAATACTTCACTTCAGTACGCGAGGTGGAACAGCGTCTCGGGAGACAGATGGCGCGTTTGAATGAACCGATCCCTTCCACGGACTATCGTTTGTCGGAGGTGGATCCCATTGCCACAAACCTCATGCTGCAGTGCGAATCCGTCATGCTCGATTTGGTTGCGTTGGCGATTCAGAGCGAATCGAGCCCTGTGATTTCGCTCCGGCTCGGGGGGATGGGGCAGCTTTTCACAATCAACGGAAAGACCCTGAAGTTTAATTACCACTCCCTTTCACACCACGGCAAAGTCGCTGAGAAGATAGAGGAGTTGGTCCGAATCGACGTGGAGCACATGCGCATTTTGGCCCGCTTTCTCCAGCAGCTGAAGGAGAAGAAGGACGCCGAGGGGCGCTCCTTGCTGGAGCGCACGCTGGTGATGTGGGGCACGGGGATGGGGGACGCCAGCCGCCATTCCAATGAAGATCTTCCGACCATTGTGGCGGGGGGCGGCCTTCGGCACCAAGGGCACCTCGCTTTCCAGCGGACGGATTCCGCGCACAAGGACCTTCTTTTGGGCGACCTCTTTATCACCCTCCAGCGGCAACTGGGCATCGAGTGCAACCAGTTCTCGGAAGCTAAACAAGGCCTCGATTCCTTCCTCGCCTGACCCTGCCCATGCGTACCCGTATCATCGCTGGATTATTCTGGATGGCAGGCGGATGCCTTTGGAGCGCCGCCGGGGCTGAGCCGATTCCGAAGCACGTTCTGACCCTTCTCGAAAACCACTGCACGGATTGCCATGACAGCTCCACGCGGAAGGGCGATGTGAACTTGGAGTTTGCCGAAGTGGACTGGAATTCGGCAAAGAGCGCCCTTCTGATGGAGCGCATTCATCGGGTTCTGGAGAAAGGGGAAATGCCGCCCCCCCAAAAAAAGCGTCCCCCCGTTTCGGAAACGCGCGAGGCACTCGAATGGCTGGATTGGGGCCTGACGCAAAAGGTCCCCCCTGCGGCCACGGGCTTCCGTCGACTGACCCGGGCGGAGTACTTGAGCACGATCCAGCGTCTGTTTTTGGGAAACTTTCAGCTGCCCCTCGGATTTCCCGAGGACACGCGCGCTCATGGGTTCGATAACGTGGCTGAAAGCCTCGTGATTTCGCCCCCACTCCTCGAGGCCTACGGGGAGAGTGCAGCACTCATCGCCGATCGGATTTTTCGTCTCCCTCGGAAGGCTGTTTCATCTCAGAAAAGCATCTCCATGAGGGAGATGAGCCAGAAGCAGAGAGATTTCGGCGGGACCTACACTACCTTCTTGCGGGGTGACGCCATGCGCTTTGCGCTGCAGGGAGAACGGGCGGCGCCTTCGGTTTTTGAGGCACCGGTATCCGGCATTTACCGGCTTCATCTCAAGGCATCGGCTGTTCGACCGGAGGCGGGTCAACCCTTGAACCTAAAGGTTGTTTCGGGAGGGACTCAGCGGTTGGTTCCCGTAGCGTCGACCGAGCCCACGGAAGTGGCGGTGGAAATCCCGATTTTTGAGGGGAAAAAGTTCGAGTTCGAATTGGTGGAGGCGAAGAGGCCTTATTTGACGCGGACCAACCTGAAGCAATTTCGCTCCGAGCTGCAGCGGCAGATAGAAGGTGACCCGCGCCTGATCGCTGCTTGGATGTCTTTTCATGAGGAAGTGACTGACAAGACTGGAGTCACGAGGATCCGCCTTCGCGAGAGTGCACGCCCCCTCGGGCCAAAGACAGATGAGGTCGTTCAGGCAGAATATCTTGCGCAGTCCGTGATGGAAATGCTGTCGCGAGGAAATGAGGAGTGGGTGCAGCCCGCGCCGGAGACGATCGAAAGGCTGCTCGACTTCATGGTGACTTTCCCGATGTCGTGGCATTACGCCTACGGCTGGAATCTGCACGCCTTTGAGACGGATCCCGCGATTGACCTTTTTGGAGTGACCATTGAGGGCCCTCTGGAACCTATCGAGGATCCGGATTCGCTCGCGGCAAAAAGAGCGCGTCAGGGGCTTGTGGGAGTGCCTCCGGGGGAGCCGGGTTCGATTCCGTGGCTGGAGCATTGCGTGGGTATCATCTTGCCGCGAGTTTTCCGGCGGCCTCCGGCGGATTCTGAAAAGGAGACGTACCGGGAGCTCGCGAGGGAACACCTGGCTAGCGGGCATTCACCCGAGCAGACGTTGAATTTGCTACTGCGGGCGGCGTTGGTTTCGCCGCACTTCCTCTATCGTGAAATTCAACAGGGGGAGGGGCTTTCTCTTTACACTCTGGCGAATCGGTTGTCTTACCTCCTTACTTTTGGCCCGCCGGATGGGGCGCTTTCCAAGGCCGCAGGGGATGGCACTTTGGCCCAAAGGGAGGTTGTGCGTTCCCAGGCCCTGCGACTTCTGGCGACGTCGCGTGTGGGCGAATTCGCCAAGAATTTCTCAGGTCAGTGGCTTGGAACACGCACGCTTGCGCAGATCACTCCAGCTCCCCACTTAGGCGCTTACAATCGGTTTCATCTCGAGGGCTTCACCAAAGAGATCGAAATGTTGTTTGCAGAAATGCTCACCGCAAACCGGCCCCTCAGCGATTTTATCGATCCAGATTTCACCTACACCAATCGGATCGTGGGGAGGCAAATCTACGGTTTCTCGATGCCTGAGCCAGCCAAAGGGGAGACGGATGGGACCATGGTCCGCGTGAATGTTCCCCGGGGCGGGCGTCGCGGGGGACTGCTGGGGATGGCTGGCACGATGATGGCCACGGCCAACGGAGTGGACACGCAGCCGGTAGTGCGTGGTAAATGGTTGCTCGAGAATATTCTGGGTGATCCGCCCCCCCCGCCGCCGCCTTCGGTCCCGGCGATCACACCGGACACGCGAGGTGCGAAGACGATCCGCGATCTGATGGCGGCGCACACCAAGGAGGAGAGTTGTGCGGGCTGCCACCGCAAGTTGGATCCGCCCGGGTTTTTGCTCGAAAACTTCGATGCGATTGGCAAGTGGCGAGATAATTACCCCGTTCACACGACCGGGCCCGACGGCAAGACGGTCACTACGGACGGACCCGCCATTGACGCAGCGGCTGCCTTCCCTGACGGCACGGCGATGCGAGACATCACGGATTTGAAGAGGTACGTCGTGGCGCACATTGATGGGTTTGCGGGGTGTGTGGCCGAGAAACTGTTCTTGTACGGCACCGGTCGCGTACCGAACTACGCTGAGCGGAAGAAGCTGCGCTTCGCCAGCGATCGAGTGCTGGCGGAGAAAGGGGGTTTTCGGGACCTGCTTCTCGCGGTGGTCGAACTGGAGGAGTTTCGTGCGCGGTGAAATTCGGGAGCGCGTAGCCCCGGCTACGCTTCAACGTCCCCCCCGCAGAGGAGCGTGCCTCTGGAACGCGCATAGCCCGGTCAGCGTGCACACGCGGAGGACCTTGGCTCCGGAGGAAGTGCCGTTCCTCGGGGGATTTCAGTATCTGGTGCAAGGGGCCGACATCTCTCCTCGTTGGGTGGAGGTGAGTTGGGGGGCGCCTTTGCGGTGGAGCGGTGAGGCGAAGCTGGGGCTTTGCGCTCCCGGTCAGACGAGGGAGGCGCAGACGAGTTCGCAGAGCCTAGGCACGAGCTGGTCGCGCATGCCGTAGAAGACGCGCTGGCCGTCCCGACGCCGTTCGAGGACACCCGCGTGGACCAGGAGGCTGAGGTGTTTGGAGACGTTAGCCTGGGTGGCCTCGGTGTGCTCGACGATTTCAGTCACGGAGCGCGGACCGTGGCAGATGGACTGGAGGATGCGGAGGCGTGTGGGTTCGCCGAGGGCCTTGAAGAGGGAGGCGACTTTGTGGAGTTGGCCGGGGGAAAGCGGGGTGGGCGGCTGCACTTGACTCATTGCCATATAGCCATACATTCATAAGTATGAATGCGCCAGCTTTGTCTTCGCCTGCATCCGTCCGCTCCATTGCTCCCGAGTCGCTCGGGGCGCTGCTCCGCTCAGGGCGTTCCTGTGCCATTCTCGATGTGCGCACGCCTGCGGAGTTCGAGGCCGCGCACCTGGCCGACACCCATCTGGTGCCCCTCTCCGAATTGAATCCTGCGGTTCTTTCAAAACTGCAGATTCCCTCGGGAGGTGAGCTCTACCTGCTTTGTCAGTCGGGAGGTCGTGCCCGGCGCGCGGCCGAGCAATTGGCGGCCGCGGGGGTGAGCGGCTGCACGGTGGTCGAGGGGGGGCTGGAGGCGTGGATGGCAGCCGGACTTCCGGTGGAGCGGGGTTCCAGTTCGGTGCTTCCGCTGATGCGGCAGGTGCAGATTGTGATTGGTCTGGTGTCTGGGGCCGGGGCGGCGCTGGCGATCTGGAAACACCCGCTGTTTGCCTTGATTCCGCTGTTTACCGGTGCGGGGCTGCTCTTTGCCGGGTTGACGGGCACCTGCGGTCTGGCCCTGTTACTGGCTCGGATGCCCTGGAACCAGCGGGGCTCTCGTCCCGCCGCGGGCTCCTGCTGCACGGGAGGAGCGCAGTGAAACGCAGGAGGATTCTGGTGGTGGGTGGTGTGGCGGGCGGGGCTTCCGCCGCGGCCAAGGCACGCCGTGTGGACGAGCATGCGGAGATTCACGTGTTTGAGCGCGGTTCGTACATCTCTTTCGCCAACTGTGGCTTGCCCTATCACATTTCGGGAGAGATTGCGGACCGCACCCCGCTGGTGGTCATGACTCCGGAGCGTTTCGAATCGCGCTCGAGGATTCATGCGCACGTCAAACACGAGGTGCTTTCGATTGATCGGGTGCGCAAGGTGATTGCGGTCCGTGGACCGGAGGGGGTGATCCGTGAGGAGCGTTACGACAAGCTGGTGTTGAGTCAGGGGGCGAAGCCGTTTGTGCCTGCGATCAAGGGGGTCGATTTGCCGCATGTGTTTACGCTGCGCGATATTCCGGACATGGACCGGATTCTTTCGGTGCTGGAGAAGGAGAAACCGCAGCGTGCGGTGGTGATCGGAGGCGGGTTTATCGGTCTGGAAATGGCGGAGGCCTTTTTGCACCGGGGGATGCAGGTGACGCTTGTGGAGAAGAATCCTCATCTGCTTCCTCTGCTCGACGCAGACATGGCTGCGCACCTTCAGAATGCCGTGCGCAGTACGAATCTCGACTTTCGATTCAACGCGGAAGTCACTGAGTTTTCGCCGCATGCAGTGCATTTTGCAGATGGAACGCAAGTGGCTGCGGAATTGGTGCTTCTGAGTGTAGGGGTGCGGGCCGAAGTGGAGCTGGCCAAGGCGGCTGGCCTCGAGCTGGGGCCCACCGGCGGGGTGCGCACCAACGGGCGCATGGAAACTTCCGATCCCGACATTTACGCCGTGGGCGATGCGGCGGAAACCATCCACGCGGTGACGGGTGCGCGCACGCGGATTGCGCTGGCGGGGCCCGCAAACCGCCAGGGCCGGGTGGCCGGCGCGAATGCGGCAGGGGCGCATTTAGTTTATCCGGGCGCACTTGGGACGTCGATTGTGCGGCTCTTGCACATGACAGTCGGCTTCACTGGGTTGAGTTCGAAGCAGGCTGCGGCGGGCGGGTTTAGCTATTTCAGCAGCCTCACTCGCGATTCGAGCCATGCGCATTATTTTCCCGGAGCGAAGCCAGTGTTGATCAAGCTGATTGCCGAGGAGGGCACCGGGCGTTTGCTGGGGGCGCAGGTGATTGGAGAGAAGGGAGTGGATAAAAGAGTCGACGTGCTCGCGACGGCGATCACGGCACGGATGAGTGTGTTTGATCTCGAGGAACTGGACCTTGCCTATTCGCCGCCCTTCGGGTCTGCGAATGATCCGATCAATGTGGCGGGATTTGTGGCGAGCCACATTGCGCGTGGAGATATTGCATCCGTGGCACCGGAGACGTGGAGACCCACCCACGAACTCCTTTTGGATGTTCGGGATCCGGACGAGTTAGCCGAGTACGGAAAGTTGGCGGGAGCGGTTTCGATTCCGTTGAGCCAATTGCGCGACAGGGCAGGGGAACTGCCTGCGGACGTGCCGATTGTGACTTATTGTCAGAAGGGGCAGCGCGGCTATTTTGCCGCCTGCACCTTGCAGGGGTTGGGTTTTGAAAAGGTGCGCAACCTGCGCGGCGGCTTTTTGCAGGCACGCCTGAATGGGCTGAGCGTGGAGCGTTGATTGGGCGGAGAGTTTTTCCCGGCACCGTTTTGGAGACGGTGCCGGGTGTCGCTTGGGTGAATCCGCCCTCCACTCAGAGGGCGGCTGAGCATCACCGGATGAGACAGGGGTGCGAGCGGTGCGGGGCCGGCTCTAAAATTGGATCTCGAATCCGCCATAAAACGTCCGGGGGAGTCCGGGGGCGTACATGGCGGTATTGGAGGTGACGGAGGCGCTGTCGGCGTAGCGTTTGTCAGCGAGGTTGAGGACGCGTGCAAAGACGGCCATGTGCGGGGTGAACTCGTAGCGTGCGCGCCAGTGAAATAGATCGTGGCCGCTGTACTTGGTCGCGCCGCGGTCGACTCCGGCGGTGGTGCCGGTATTGGAATCCTGGAGGAAGTAACTGCTCATGCTCACCCATTCCAGTTGGGTGCTGAGGGAGTCGATCGGTGTCCACGTGAGGCGCGTATTGCCGATGAAACGGGGAGCAAAAGGCATCTCGTTACCGGAGTAACTGACGCCGGAGCTGACCCATTCCTTGTACTCGTGCTTGGCGTAAGAAAGAGCGGAGTCGATCCGGATTCCCTGGAAAATATCGCGCCCGAGAGAGACTTCCACCCCGCGGCTTTGCGTTTTCCCGGCGTTCTGAGTGACGGTTGCGCCCGTGGCAGAATCCCGCTGGCTGACGAGGTCGTCGCGTTTTCTCAATTCGTAAGCAGCCAGGGTGTAGGAGAAGCCAGCCACCTCGCCTCGGAGTCCCATTTCGAACTGGTCTGCCTTGATGGGTTTGAGGAGGAGCGCTGCGGCCGAGCGGGCCTGCGCCCTGGAATTGGTGGTGTCTTTACCGCCCCGGAAAAGTTGCGACTCTGCGGGGGCGCGGAAGCCTCGGTTGTAGGAGGCGTAGAGGCTGGTGTTTTTGGAAAGCTCGTAAGTGGCTCCGAGCTTGGGGCTGAGCCGCTCGAAGCGCTTGTGGGTGGAGTCGGCCTGTCCCCAGAGATTGGCACCCGTGTTGCGCAGTTGGTTTTGGAAGTCGTAGCTGAGGGAGTCAAAACGGGCGCCCGCGGTGAGACGGAGTTTTTCCAGAGGCGACGCTTCCGTGTGCACGTAAGGCGACACGCTGCGGAAAGTGACGTCGTAGTCGTAGATGCGACTGCCGACGGAGTATCCCGAAAAGCGGGTATAGGCCGCGGCTCCGGATTTGGTGAGGTTCAGGGAGTCTTCGGTGCGTGAGCCGGGGCTTTCTTCCAGGTCGAGCCCGAGGATGACTTTGGATCGGAAAAAGTCGGGGAAGTCCTGCCGCCATTTGGCGAGGATTCCGAAGGACTGGCTTTCGGTTTTTTCGATGCGCGGGTCGCTGCTGAGATTGAAGGACCCGTTGAGGTCCATGCGGTTGTCGCGGAAATAGGGGGTCAGGGACAGGAGGCCGTCACCGAATTTCTTTTCGAATTGGGAGGAGATCCGCAGGGCCTGAACTTTGCGGTAGGCTGCGGAGAAGAGATTGGTGGTGGGGGCGCCGAGGTACCAGTCGAGTGGGAGGGCGGAGTTGGCTCCCGTCTGTTGGTCGATCCACGTGTAGGCGAGGATGGTCTTGAGGGTGGTGTCCTCATCGAGCGCGAAGTCCCAGCGGAGGTTGGCGCTCCTGCGGTCGTAGCCGGTCTGTTGACGCCAACCATCGGTGTGAGTGAGGTTCACATCGGCGCGCAAACCTCCCCACGGGTAGAGGCCGGTGCTGCCCGAGCCCAAAAAGCGCAGCCATCCGTCGCCTCCGGCCTCGCTCATGAGCGAGAGCGTGGGACTGGCACTGACGGGAGCGGTGAGGACATTGACGATCCCTCCGATGGCGTCGGATCCGTAGAGGGCGGAGCCCGGGCCTCGCACGACCTCGATTCCGCCGGCCATGGGGATGTTCAATTCGTAGAGGGCGTTGTGATTAAAAAATCCGGTTGGGCGGACCGGGATGCCGTCCTCCAGGAAGAGGTAAAGTGGCGAGGTGCTGAAGGGCTGGCGGATCGCGGTTTGGTGTCCTTCTCCATTGGTGACGGAGATAGCGACACCGGGCACTTGGCTGAGGATTTGTTGGGGGTGTGAAGGGGCGATGAAACGGATGGTCTCGGGTCGGAGGATTCCGACGGAGGCCGGGGTTTCCTTGAGGAGTTCGCCTTCGCGCGTGGTGGTGACGACCATCTCCGGGAGGGTTTCCGGGGTGGACGGCGCGGTGGGCAAAGGGGCCGAGAGGGCGAGTTGGAGCGGCGAGAGAAGGAAGACGCAGAAGGCCGCAGTGCAGAAGTTTTGGCGGAGGGCGAGAGCTTTCACAAAAAGAGGAGGAATGGGAACCGCTTGCGGAGGCTGGGGAGCGCGGCGTGTGCAGGCGGAAGCACGGAGCGCTGGGACGCGTGGGATCCGGGTCAGCCGGGCACGCGTGGATTTGGTTTACCCGCGGGAATGGCGGGGTGTGGTTCCGGACCCGGTCGGGCGCGGAGGAGCAACGTTGGCCCGTTAGGCTAACGGAGGCGGAGTGGGAGGCGCGATGGAGCGCGCTTCCGCGAGAGCATGCACGGTCGGGTTGTAAAGTCGACGGGTGCAGGGTTCAGGCACAGTTGCCGTCTCGGGGAGAACAGCTTCCGCCTTGAGAGTCAATTTAACGAGAGGTTGCTGTTGTTCCTCGCTGCGGCCTTTTTTGACGGCGTGGCAGAGCTGGCAGGGGTGCTCTCCGTCGAAGGTTTTTGCGAGGGCTTGGGGAATGGAATCGTTGCGAGAGTACTCGACGGCCATCCCGACCCAGGCGGCTGTTTGCAACAAGGCCCAATGGCCGCCAAGCAAATGCAGGGCAGCGATAAGCGCAAAAAGCCTCGAGAAGCGGTTCACAAGAAAAAGGCTATAGGCCTCGGCTCCCCGTGGTGTCAAGGAGCCCGCCCCCAACGGGGAACTCAAACCCGCGACTCAACACGGCGCAAACTCCTCGGCTATCGCGTCCCAAAGCGCGATGCGCGCCTCGAGGCATCGCCTTGCGCAGGCAGAGGCCTCAGCCCACTTGCGAGGATCTTCCCCGCACAAGCGGCTAAGAATTCTCCGGCACATCGGCGCGTGTTTCTCGTCGTCATGGGTGATGTGACGTTCCAGGTAAAAACGGAATCCCTCCCAGGTGTCGGGATCCGTTTGCGCCAGCGATCCCACCAGGTTGCGGAACATATCGGGGATGACGTCTTCGCGTCCATAGGTGAACGCGGCGACGACGGTGTGAGGCGCGCCGGATTCGATGATGGCGAAGGAGTTTTTGACGAAGTCAGCGGAAGCCTTGGGGGGCTGGGCGGCGTCCAGGGCTTGGGCAAGCGGAAGTCCGGAGGCGATCAGGGGGAGCAGCTTTTCGATGGAGTCCGTGTTGGCTCCGGCGCGTTTCATGGCCTGGAGGTAACACTCAAAATGAGAGGCGAACCCGCCGCCGGGCAGCTCGTCTGATTCCTCCTCGAGGACGATCTCATTGACGAGTCGTCGCGCCTCGGGATCCGGGGTGGGGACCCAGGGGATCTGGGTGCAGGTGAGGCGTTGCTGCATGGCTTTGAGCAGGCTTTGGAAGTCCCAGACGGCCCAGATGTGGAACTCCATGAAGCGCCGCAACCGTTCCGGGCGATCGATGAGCGAATACAGGCGGTGGCCGATGAGGCGATGCCGTACGTCGTCGAGTTGGATTTCGAGGGGTGCTTGGGCGGGTTCCTGAAGAGCGGAGGCGGCACACATAAGGAGTCGGATAAAATGAGTGGGTGGATCTTCGGTGGGAGGGGCACCGCGTACCGCCCCCATTTAGCCCGGGAGAAAGCGATGGCGACTGGGATGGGATGAATTTCGAGTGAAAACGGACTCGCCGAGAGGGGAGTGAGGGGGGCTGGGAAATGGCTTGCTACGAATCCGAGGATCCGAAGCGCCTTGGGGTGAGTGGATTGTGGTGGAGAAGTTGCCCCAGTGGCGCAGCAGGATTGGGTGGGTGGGGCCTGTGAGGGGGGCGGATGCGTTGGGAGCGTTCCTTGACCCGGCTCGTGCCGCTTTTCTACTCTGCGGAGACATGAAAATTCAGCGGGCCCTGATCTCTGTTTCGGACAAAACCGGTTTGGTGGAATTCGCCAGGGAACTGGTGGCGATGGGAGTGCAGATTTTATCCACCGGAGGCACATCGGCGCTTTTGCTCAAAAATGGGGTGCCGACGACCGAGATTTCGGCGTTCACCGGTTCTCCTGAGATTTTGGATGGCCGGGTGAAGACATTGCACCCGAAGGTCCACGGTGGATTGCTGTACGTGCGGGACAATCCGGAGCACCAGGAGCAGGCGGCGCAGAACGGGATTTTGCCGATCGATCTGGTCGTTGTGAATTTATACCCGTTTGAAGCGACGATTGCGAAGCCCGGGGTAACCCTGGAGGAGGCGATTGAAAACATCGATATCGGCGGGCCCTCGATGCTGCGTTCTGCGGCGAAGAATTACCGTTCGGTGACGGTGGTGGTGGACCCGGCGGATTACGGGGACGTACTTGAGAACATGCGTGCGAACGAGGGATCGACCACGCTCAAGCTGAGGGAACGCCTTGGGATCAAGGTATTTGTCACGACGTCAAAGTACGACGGTGCGATTGCGAACTACTTGAACAAGGAGCAGGAGGCGACGAGTTCCCTCTCCCTGTGCCTGCCCTGCGAGGCGCGTTTGCGGTACGGTGAAAACCCGCATCAGACGGCGGCGTTGTATGGTCGTTTTGAGGAGCATTTTCAAAAGCTTCACGGCAAGGATCTTTCCTACAACAACATCCTGGATATCTCCGCTGCGGCGGAGTTGATCGAGGAGTTCGAGGAGCCGACGGTTGCGATTCTCAAGCACACGAACCCGTGCGGAGTGGGGTCGGATCCGGATCTTCGCGAGGCCTGGGACAAGGCATTTGCCACGGACAAGCAGGCTCCCTTTGGCGGGATCATCATCACCAATCAGATCCTGACGGAGCCGTTGGCGCGTGCGATCAGCGAGATATTTAGCGAGGTCATCATTGCGCCGGATTTTGATCCCGAGGCGCGGGCTTTGTTGCAGAAAAAGAAGAATCTGAGGCTGATGCGCAAGCTGGGTTCGGTGCGTGCCGCGAATCCGGAGGAGGATTGGGTGTTGCGTTCGGTGGTGGGCGGGGTGTTGGTGCAGGGCCGAGATGTGTCTGGGGAGTTGGAGGAGGATCTTCTCGCGAAGGTAGTTTCTGCGCGTGTTCCGACAGCGGAGGAACTCCGGGCGATGCGTTTTGCGTGGCGCGTGGTGAAGCACGTGAAGAGCAATGCCATTGTGTACGCGGGATCGGACCGCACGTTGGGGATTGGGGCGGGGCAAATGTCGCGGATTGATTCGTCGAGGATCGCGATCTGGAAGGCGAAGGACGCGGGGTTGTCGCTGCGGGGGAGTGCGGTGGGGAGTGACGCGTTTTTCCCGTTTGCGGATGGGTTGATTGCGGCTGCGGAGGCGGGGGCGACGTGTGCGATTCAGCCGGGCGGATCGGTGCGGGACGAGGAGGTGATTGCGGCAGCGAATGAGCGGCAGGTGGCGATGATTTGCACCGGCGTCAGGCACTTCAAACACTAGCGAGTGAGCATTCTGTGATTATGCTGAAGCTTGGGGTGAACATTGATCACGTGGCCACGCTTCGGCAGGCCCGGTATGCGGGGATGCTCGGGGCGGCCAATTGCGAGCCGGACATTGTGCTGGCGGCGGAGGCGTGTGAGCGTGCGGGGGCGCACGGGATCACTGTCCATCTGCGTGCCGACCGGAGGCACATTCAGGACGAGGATGTTTTCCGCCTGCGCAGGGAGT
Organism: Verrucomicrobiota bacterium; assembly: GCA_037975925.1. Classification (GTDB taxonomy): domain Bacteria; phylum Verrucomicrobiota; class Verrucomicrobiia; order Chthoniobacterales; family Chthoniobacteraceae; genus Chth-196. The sequence goes on along the minus strand of JBANFR010000012.1, from coordinate 6,955 downwards.
TGCGGACTCGGCTCAATTTGGAGATGGGCAACACGCCGGAGATTGTGGAGATCGCGCTTCGGGTGAAGCCCGACGAGGTGTGTCTTGTGCCGGAAAACCGGGCGGAAATCACGACGGAGGGTGGGCTGGCGGTGGCCGGGCACGAGCGGGATCTGGAGCCAACGGTCCGGAGGTTGAGGGATGCGGGGGTGCGCGTGAGTTTGTTTATTGAGCCAGATGCGCAGCAGATTGACGCCTCGGTGGCGGTGGGAGCGGAGATGGTTGAGCTCCACACGGGGGCCTTTGCGAACGCGCAAGGGGAGGCGCGTTTGGGCGAGCTTGCGCGGATCCGGGAAGCGGCGGCTTACGCGGCGGCGGCGGGTCTACAGGTGAATGCGGGCCATGGCATCAATTACGAGAACATCGCGTTGATTCGTCCGGTGCCGCATCTGGTGGACTTGAACATTGGGCATTCGATTGTGGCGCGAGCGGTGTTTGTCGGGTTGGAGACAGCTGTAGCGCAAATGCTGGAGTGCATGAGGGAGAAGGAGTAAGGCGGGATGGAGATGCCTGCTTTGCGGGGGGTGTTGGGGGTGGGTTTGGATTTGGTGGATGTGCCCCGGTTTGCCGGGACCCTGGAGCGTCAGGGGGAGGCTTTTTTGCGGCGCGTGTTCACCGTCGCAGAAAGGGAGTACTGCGAGGCGAAGCGTTTTCCTGTGCCGCATTATGCGGCGCGCTTTGCGGCGAAGGAGGCGGTTTCGAAGGCCTTCGGGACGGGGATTGGCGCGGAGATCGGGTGGCTCGATATTGAGGTTTTTCATGGGCCCCAAGGGGCGCCCCGGGTGCGGCTACTCGGAAGGGGAGCGGTTTTGGCTCAGGATAGGGCCGTTCGCGAAGTGCTTCTGACTCTCACGCATACGGAGCAACAGGCCGGGGCGCTTGTGGTGCTCCAGTAGATTGCTGGCGTTGCGGAGGCGCGTTGAGTCGGGCTGAAACTGGGGGGAAGCGCCGTTGCGCCCAGCTCAGCGGTACAGCACCCGGGTGAGGTAGAGCCCCTCGGCATCCGCGCAAAAGGAGCTTCGCGGGCCCGAGGGATGGCTCAGGAGTTCTTCCAGCCATTGGAGCGGTGCTTTTCCCTGGGCAACCCGCACCATGCTTCCGGTCAGAATGCGGACCATTCGGTACAGGAAACCGTTTCCCTCGAAGCGCAGCGTGACCAGCGGCCCTGAGCCGAGCACTTGGATGCGCCGAAGGGTGCGGGTGGTGTTTTCCTCACCGGGATGGCGTTTGGCCGAGAAGGGGGCGAAGTCGTGGGTTCCCTGCAAGATTTGGGCTGCCGAGCGCAGCAAGGTGCGGTCGATGGGCATGACGGCATGCCAGGCCCGGTCGCGTTCGGTGGGGAGCAGAAAGCGATGGTTCCACACGCGGTACGTGTAGATTTTTCCGGTGGCGCTGAAGCGCGCGTGGAAGCCCGGGGACGCTTTGCGCACGGTCAGGATGCGGGCGGCGGGGGACAGGCGCGCATTCAAAGCGCCGGCCCAAGCATCCGGAGTAAGCCTTCCCTGAGGAACATCCGCATGGGCTACCTGGGCGATGGCATGAACGCCGGAGTCGGTGCGTCCGGATCCGTGGACAACCACGCGGTGCCCGACTATTTGCGCAAACGCATTTTCCAAAGCGTCCTGGACGGTTCGTCCGTGGGACTGGCTCTGCCATCCATCAAAGGCAGTTCCGTCGTAGGCGATTTGGAGGCGAAGGCGGACCTCGCCGTCAGGGGGGGAATCTTGGGGCCTCGGGGAACGGTTCAAGGGGCGAGGAAACTCTGCGCGTCGAGCCATCCTTGCAGGATGATTTGAGCGGCAACCTGGTCGATGACGGCGCGGCTTTGTTTGGTGTTGCGACCGGCTTCGTGGAGGGAGCGTTGGGCTGCGACCGTGCTCAGGCGTTCATCCCAGAGCACCACCCGGAGGGAGGGGATCTTCGCGCGGAGCGAATCGGCGAACGCTTGGACTTTCTGGGCTGCCGGGCCCTTGGAGCCGTCCATGTTTTTGGGGAGCCCGAGCACGACGGTATCCACGGAGCGCTGGTGGACGATGGTGCTGATGCGCTCGAGGGCTTGGGAGTCGGAGGGGACGGTTTCGAGCGGATGCGCGAGCATGCGGAGTTCGTCTGAGATGGCGAGGCCGATACGGGCGTCTCCGTGGTCGATTCCGAGTACGCAGGTCATGGGAGAGGAGGCGAGAGTGGGTGGGGCGGGGCGTTTTTACGGTACCCGCGGATTGAGAAGTGTGGCATCACTGGAGCGATGCTGCCAGCTATCCTGATCGGAGCTTTGAGTGGAGTGGTTGCCGCCCTTTGTGGGGTGGGTGGTGGGATCGTGATGGTGCCTTTGTTTACCGCGGTGCTTGGGCTTTCGCAGAAGCAGGCGGTGGCGACTTCTCTGGCCGCGATGGTGTTGACGGCCCTGGTGGCCTCTCTCAAAAACTCGGCGAATGGGTTCACCGAATGGAAAGTGGCGTTGCCGTGCGGATGCGCTGCGGCGGTGGTGGCTTGGTTTGCCGCGGACGCGCTCAAGCATTTGAGCAACCGCACGCTGACGGTGTTTTTTGCGCTGGTGATGATCGGGATGGGGATCCGGATGCTGCTGGCGAAGTAAGGATTATCCCTGCTGCGGTTTGAGTTGTTTTCCCCAGCCGAGGATGCGGGCTTTGGCGCCTGCGGCCTCCGCCTCGGGGATTTGCCCGTTTCGCACGTAAAAGAGGGAGAGGCTGGACCAGGCCAGGGGGTCTTTGGGTTGGAGCTCTACGGAGCGCAGTCCGGCGGCGATGGCTTCCGGGTAGCGTCCCAGTTTCATTTGGGCCATGCCCAGAGCGTGCCAGCCTTCGAAGTATTCGGGAGCCATGGCCACGCAACGCTCGTATTTGAGGGCTGCGGCTTCGAGGTCGCCGGTAGCGAGATCGCCGTTGGCCTCATCGAAGAGGGCCTCCACTTCCGGGTTCACGGGGCGGTGGGTCGAGACTCGGAGTTGGCGCTCTGGGTGAGGCCTGCGCTCAAACGACGGCGCTCGATCCACTCGCCCAGGAGCCCGTCGGTCCTTTGCGTTTCCAACATCGGGGAAAGAACCGCTTTTTGTTTCTCCACATCCTCCGGATCAATCGGCAGGCGCTTGGAGAGGTACACCAGCACCATGCCGTCGGCGCTTTCGAGCGGGGAACTGATTTTTCCTTCCTCCAAGTCCAGAGCGCTATTCTGGATGAGCGTGGCGTCGGCGCCGGTGATTTTGGATTCCGAGCGCGAGAAGGCCTCGAAGGCTTCGGCCTTCAGCGCAGCTTCGGTGGCGGCGTCCGCGAAGGATTTACCGGCTTTGAGAGATTCCTCTAATTTTTTGCGCGCTTCGCTGGCCTTGAGAGTGAGGGTTTCCCGGGTGCGATCCTTGAGGATGCTTTCCTGGAGGCGAGCTTTGGCTTCTTCGAAAGTGAGGGGTTTGGCCTCCTCGACCTCTTTCAGGCGGAGGATGAAATAGCCTTTGGAGGATCCGAGTGCCTCGGAGAATGGTTTTTCCTGAGTCAGTTTGAAGGCGGCGAGGGAGATTCGTGGTTCGTTGCCCAGTTCCTCCAGGCGGTCTCCGGCTTCGAAGGCCGCGGTGGTTTTGACCTCGAGTTCAAACCGTTTGGCGGCCTCCTCAAAGTTGGCCCCCGGCTCCTGGACGGCTGCGGCGAGGTCCGAAGCCTTGTCAGCCAATTTTTGAATGGCTTCCGGTTCGGGCCGTGGACCGTCTTTTTCCACTTTGGGCATCGCGATGAACGCCACATCGACCTTCCGTTTTTCGGAGGTTTTGAGGTTTTCCTTCCGGGCTTCGAAGGTCTGTTTGAGGTCGTCTTCGGAGACGGTGATGGATTTGGAAACTTCCTCGCGGGAGAAACGGACAGCGGACGCCTCGACCTTTTGGTACTGGCGGCGATAGGCCGTGGTGAGCTCGTCCTTGGAAGGAGTGGAGCTGGCGGCGATAGCGTCGCGGATGGCTTGCAAGCGGAGGGAGTCCCGGATGATTTCCTCAAATTGGGTGGGGGAGATTCCGCGGGGAAGCAGGGCCGTTTGCATGGCCATTTCATAGCGGGAATGGTCGTAGTGGCCGTCTTTTTGGAATGCAGGCAGGCGCCGAATGGCTTCCGCAATTTCATTTTCGGTCGGGTGAATTCCCAGCGCGGCGGCTTCTTTCCGGAGAATCAGAGTGTTCCAGGCGTAATGGTCGACCGCGTCCTGCATGGTGCGGGAGTTCTGCGCCATGGGAATGATGACATCGAACATTCCGAGCATGCGGCATACATCGAACTGCTTGGCCGCATTGCGGTACTCGAGCGGGCTGACATCGCGGGAGTACAGTTTTCCGACGCTTTCCTTGCTCAGACCATCCAGCCGGGCTCCTGGGCCTCCGTAGAGGATGACGAAAGCGATGATGACAACCACCGTCAGTGCGATGAGGAGGGGTTGTTGGAAGCGGCGGATCACGTTGACCATGGGAAAATGGCGGGTGGAAGGGTGGAATCGGCGGGGGAGAAGGGCCCTTACGGGTCGGAACTGGGACTGGGAAGGTAGAAGTGTGCCCTTGGGCGGGGCAACTTGTTTCTGGAGGCGGGTATGAACTGGGGTCGGAGAACGTGGGATGAGTGTCTTCGGATGTTGGAGGGCGGGAGGGCGCAGAAAGCGGCAGTCGCGATTTGGAATCGGGGCGAAGAGAGTGCAGGTTGAGCGTTGTGAGAAAGCCCCCGCGCCGAGACCGGTATTTGAGCGAATTCTGGAAGCATCTCGAATTTGAGCGTCAGGTGTCGCCCCGGACGCTTTTGAATTACCGGCATGCTTTGGAGAGTTTCGCCGGGTTTCGTGCAGAGCTACCCGGGTGGATGGACTTAAAGGCGGATCATTTTCGGCAGTATTTGGTTCACTTTGCGAAGGAGGGGAGAGCGAAGGCGACCGTCCGTTTGCATTTCGCCGCCCTGCGGACTTTTTACCGGTTTTTGATGGAGCGATTTGGGCTGAAAGAGAACCCGCTGAAGGGCGTTCAGCTCCCGAAGATGGGGAGGAAGCTGCCCGTGGTGGTCAGCATCAAACAGATGGAGGAACTCTTGAGCGCGCCTTTGCGGGTGCCCAAGCAGAAGCAAGCGCCGGTCTGGATGCCACTGCGGGATGCAGCGATTTTGGAGCTGTTTTACTCGAGTGGGCTGCGTGTTTCCGAATTGGCGGGGCTCCAGGTGACGGATTTGGATCCCTATTCGGAATCGGTGCGCGTGTTGGGGAAGGGTCGTAAGGAGCGGTTGGTCCCGGTCGGGGAGCCTGCCTTGGAGGCGGTGCAGCGGTATCGCCACGCGGCGGGGGTGGAGCGGGGGCCCCTTTTTGTGAACAAAATGAAGCGACGGATCGGGGTGACGGCGCTGTGGTCGCTTCTGAAGCGTTACCAGCGGCACACGAACATCGCCCTCGAGATGAGCCCCCACAAGTTGAGGCATTCCTTTGCCACCCACCTTTTGGATGCGGGGGCGGACCTGCGCAGCGTCCAGTCGCTTCTCGGGCATGCGAGTTTGTCGACCACCCAGATTTACACCCATGTGACGGTGGAGCGGCTGCGGTCCGTGTACGACGAGTCACATCCGCGGGCCTGAGGGCCGGGGGGGGCTAGCCGGGTCCTGAGGGGGGAGTGGGGAAAGCGGCTAATTTTTCGAGGGAGTCGGGGTGGGTTTGGTCTGTGTGTTGCTGCTGAAGCGGCCTTACTCCTCCCTCGTTGTCATGATGCGATCGAATTCCTCTTCTGTCTTTCTGGGTCTGTTTGCCTCCGCGCTTTCGGCACTTCCCCTCGGAGCTGCCCCCGCGACCAATGCGCTCAAACCGGGTGAACGGGCTCGTTGGGACATGGATTACGGTCCTTTTCTCAATTTGACGGTTCAGATGCCGGGGGAGACGGCGGGATCCACGCCAAAGGGGGTGGCGATTCGGGTGGGAGAGTCCAAGGAGGGGACCGTGGCTTTTGATACCGATCTGATGCGCTGTACGGGGGGGTGGACGGGCGGGTTTCTGGATTTCAAGGGGGTGGCCTTTAACGGAGCGCACGGGGGTAATCCTGGTCCGGTGGGCGAAGTGGTGTTCCAGACCTCGGCGGTGCCCGGGTGGAGCAAGGCGGGAAGTTTTGCCGATCCCCGCGCTTTGCCTCGCGGGTTTGGTGCTTCGACAATCCCTTACGGGCCGCTTCCAGCGGATTGGGCCAAGTACAAGGGGCTGTACCGGCATGGGGAGAAGACGGTTTTGTCTTACACGGTGGGGACGGCTGCCGTTTTGGAGGCGCCGGGACTGGAGGGCAGCGGGGAAGGGAAGGTTTTGACGCGCACCTTTAACGTGCGTTCGGCCGGAGCGGCGTCGACGTTGTTGGTGGCGGAAGTTTCGCCGTCTGCGCAGTGGCAGGAGCGGGAGGGGTGTCTGGTGGTGACTGAGGGCGCGGAGAAGGAGGATGCTCGTTTGGTGTTGAAGGTGCTGGGTGCGCCTGCGTCGGCGAAGTGGGTTTGGATTGCGCCAGGGCGAGTGGGGTTGGAGTTACCGGCCTTTGCGGGGGGCGAGCGGTGGAAGGTGGGGCACTGGCGGGGTAAGGAGCGGAATCTTTCAGAGGCGTTTGCGGCTTTGGGAGCAATGAATCCCGCTCAGGATTTGGCGCCCTGGACCCGCCCCGGACCGGCTCTTTGGCCCGAGGTGATTTCGGTGAAGGGGGAAGTGGGATCGGAGGACGGCCCCTTTCAGTTGGATACGGTCAGCCTGCCGATGCAAAACCCGTGGAACTCGTGGCTACGGCTTGGGGGCCTCGATTTTTTCCAGGATGGCCGAATCGCGTTTTCGACGCTGGCAGGGGATGTGTGGGTGGGGAAAGGGGTGGATGATGGCCTTCAAAACATTCAATGGAAGCGGTTTGCGGCCGGGCTACACCAGCCGCTGGGGC